>CAYMHW010000042.1:13130-20304 GCA_964390365.1 uncultured Comamonadaceae bacterium
GCGATCAGCGCGTATTACCTGCAGCCGGTTTTAGGCCAAATCCGCGCTCCCAAGCTCCCGTCCATCCGCGAGTGGTTCCAATCCGACGACGTCGTGGACGACTTCGAGTCCCCCCAGCCCGCCCCCACCCGATCCACCAACCAAAAGAAGGACGAGGAAGACCCCTCTTGGCGCTGGGAAATGGAAGAAGAATCGGAGCGCGTCCTCGATGAGGTGCTCCCCCCGGTGGACCCCGACCCCGAACCGGAACCGGAGCCCGAGCCGCAACCGGAGCCCGAGCCGCAACCGGAGCCCGAGCCCGAGCCCGAGCCCGTGGAGGAAGATGAGGACCTGTCGGATGTCGGGTTTGAAGTGCATTTGGCCGATGAAGAAGAGCAGCTAACGGAGGCGGAAATCAATCGGAAGGTGCAGGAATTTGGCGAATACGACCCTACGCTCGAACTCTCGCGCTTCCAATTCCCCACCCTCGACCTGCTCGTCAACCACGGCGACGGCAAGCACCGCGTATCGAAGGACGAGCTCGAGGCAAACAAGGAGCGCATTGAGGAGACGCTCGCCAACTTCAAGATCGACATCACGAAGATCACGGCGGAGGTGGGCCCGACGGTGACGCTGTACGAAATCGTGCCGTCGCCGGGGGTGCGGATTTCGAAGATCAAGAACCTCGAGGACGACATCGCGCTGAGCTTGTCGGCGCTCGGCATCCGCATCATCGCGCCGATTCCGGGCCGCGGTACCATCGGCATTGAGGTGCCGAACTCGAACCCGGACGTCGTCTCCATGAAGGCCCTCATCGCCAGCGAGCGGTTCCAAAACTCCGACGCCGCCCTCCCCATCGCCATCGGCAAGTCCATCTCGAACGAGACCTACGTGTTCGACCTCGCGAAGATGCCGCACTTGCTCATGGCCGGGGCCACGGGACAGGGGAAGTCGGTGGGCCTCAATGCGATGCTCGTGAGCTTGTTGTACCGGAAGCATCCGACGCAGTTGAAATTTGTCCTGGTGGATCCGAAGAAGGTGGAACTCACGCTGTTCAATCACATTGAGCGGCACTATTTGGCCAAACTCCCCGACAGCGAAGACGCGATCATCACGGACACCTCCAAGGTCGTCGCCACCCTCAACTCGCTGTGCATCGAAATGGACCAACGGTACGACCTGCTGAAGGACGCGCAATGCCGCAACCTGAAGGAGTACAATGCGAAGTTCGTCCGACGCCGGCTCAACCCCGAAGAAGGTCACCGCTACCTGCCGTACATCGTGTTGGTCGTGGACGAGTTCGCCGACCTCATCATGACCGCAGGCAAGGAGGTGGAAACGCCGATTGCGCGGTTGGCCCAGCTCGCCCGAGCCATCGGCATCCACCTCATCATCGCGACGCAGCGTCCGTCGGTGAACATCATCACGGGCACCATCAAGGCGAACTTCCCCGCGCGGATTGCGTTCCGCGTGACTTCGAAGATCGACTCGCGCACCATCCTCGATGCGGGCGGCGCCGACCAGCTCATCGGTCGCGGCGACATGCTCATGAGTACGGGCAACGACCTGATCCGCTTGCAATGCGGCTTCGTCGACACCCCTGAAGTCGAGAACATTTGCGAATACATCGGCAGCCAGCAAGGCTTCCCGGACGCCTTCCTCTTGCCCGAATACACGGCCGACGGAGAAGCGAGCGAAGGCGGCATGCCCGATGACGAAGAACGCGACAGCATGTTCGAGGATGCCGCGCGTGTCATCGTCATTCACCAACAAGGCTCCACGTCGCTGCTTCAGCGCAAACTCAAGCTCGGGTACAACCGGGCGGGCCGCATCATGGACCAACTCGAAGCCGCCGGCATCATCGGGCCGTTCGAGGGTTCGAAGGCACGGA
This sequence comes from uncultured Comamonadaceae bacterium, assembly GCA_964390365.1. GTDB lineage: Bacteria > Bacteroidota > Bacteroidia > Flavobacteriales_D > Sanyastnellaceae > JALQTD01. The sequence goes on from CAYMHW010000042.1 coordinate 15,001, forward strand.
AAGTGCTCGTGCCCGATGAAGCAAGTTTGGAACAAATGTTGCGAAGCGGGGACGCATGAAGCATCTTCGCACCATGAATCGCACCCTCCTCGTGTTGGCCGCCTGTGCCTGTGCCATTTCCGTTCACGCCCAAGACGCCCACGCCCTGCTCGAACGCATGAGCGAGCGAGCGCGCACCTTTGAATCCGTTCGCGCCACGTACACGTCGCTGTTGATCGACAAGGCGAACGACCTCGAAATGACCCAAGAGGGCACCATCGAAATCGAAGGGGACAAATACCACCTCGACTTGGGCGACTACGTGGTCATCTCCGATGGCGAATCGGTTTGGACGTACGAGCGGAGCATCAACGAGTGCTACGTGGACGATGCGGAAGAGCTCGCGGAGGACGGCATGGACCCTTCGAAGTTGTTCACGATTTGGGAAGACGACTTCCGTTCGGAATTGCGCGGCAAACAAACCCTCGGCTCCGAGCAGGTCACGGTCGTCCACCTCTACCCCAACGTTTCGGACAACAAATCGTACCACACCATCCAGCTCTACATCGACGAAGACGCGTTGGAATTGGTGCGGGCCGTGGTGAAAGGACGCGAGGGCACCGACGTGCAGTACGATGTCCACACCTTTGAGCCCAACGCTTCGGTGAACGCCGCGCGGTTCTCGTTCAAAGCGGCCAGCTACCCCGGCGTCGACATCATCGACAACCGGCTGTAAGCCTCACTCCTCGGGCACACAAGGCGCCGCCCCGTCGACCCAGCTTCCGCGGCAGTACTGCTGCACGCGCCAAGCGCGGTTCACAAACCCCGTCTCCAATCCCGTGGCCTGCCAATCGAACCGCTGGTGCAAAGGAGCCGGCACGCGATCGCTCCATTCCGGAACCCAGCGCGCGGATTCCATCAACGCCTCGTGCGCAATCCACGCGTACGAGCTCGGCTCCACCCCCAGCACTTCGCGGTAAGGCAGCACGCGCGCCACGGCCATCGAATCCTCCCAATTCATCCAGTCTTGGGCGGGAAAGGTGACCCGGTGGCGCTCGAAAAACCGGCGTTCCAAAAACGTGTACTCGCTCGCGGAGGGGTGCAAATAAATGCGGGGTGGTGCCACGTCGTCGGCGAGCTGCAGTTCCGTCTGGAAGTTCGCCACCATCGCGCGGGAGGTCGGCCCGCTGGGAATGACGACGCAGGCGGGTTTCAGGGTGCGGATGCGGGCGATGGCGCCCTCAGCGAACCGCGTGGACACTTCGTGCGTTATCCAGCCGGCCTGTGGGGACAGGCCTTGCTCGGCTCGGACCCGCTCGAAGCCGGTGCGGAATGCGGTCTGTTCTTCCTGTCCTTCGATGGTCAGTTCGAGGACGAGGACGGTGCCGGTCGGGTGATTGCGAGCGACTTCGGCCCCGAGGGCCTCCAGCGCCGCGAGTTCCACCGGCTCGTACATCAGCGCTTGCGCGTGGGCGGCCAGGAGGGCGTTGGGCTGTGGGGTGAGGACCCAATGGGGCTTGCCGGTGGGCGACGTGACGGCGAGGGTGGAATCGAGCACCGAGCGGCGCAAGGGCCCGAGGATGACGTCTGCGGAATCGACCGAAGCGCGCGTCCACTGGTACCGGCCGAGGGAATCGGGTTCGGTGTCGCGGACGTCGAGCACGACCGGGATGCCAGCGGAGGCGAGTTCTTCGGCCGCCCATCGAAGGCCTGTGAACATTTCCATGGCCACGTCCCGGAGCCGCTCGACCTTGAGCGGGTAGCGACCGTCGGGGAGGGTGTCGGCGTCGTATTGGAAGGGAAGCAATGCGAGGGCACGCAGGGTGTCCGGGGACGCGGTCGCCAGCCGGGGATGCCGGTTCCATGTGGGGGCCGTGCGGATGGGCTCGGGCGGGTCGTCCGGTTCGACTTCCAAGGGGAGGCGCAGGTGCTGGCCGGGTTGGAGGTCGGTGGTGAGGCCGGGGTTGGCGGCTTGGAGCGTGGGGACGGTGAGGCCATGCTGGCGGGCGATTCCGTAGAGGGTTTCACCGGGTGCGACGACGTGGTGGGGCAGCGGATCGACCGCATCGGGGGCGACCACGTCGGGGATGTTGGGGAGGACGACGGGTTGCGGGAGCAGGAGGATTTGGCCCAGCGTCAAGCCGTCTTCCGCACGAACCGAAGGATTCGCAGAAAGCAGCGCATTGATGTCCAAATCGTAAGCCCGCGCAATGCCATACAAGGTCTCCTTGCGCTCCACCTCATGCACGCGCTTCCCATTGATGATGCGCAGCGAATCCGCCTCAGCCGCATGCGCCGAAGCGCCCCAACAGATCAGGGCGAGCGCCCACAGGGTGTTCTTTGCGCGATCTGAAATCATTCCCATTCAATCGTTGCAGGTGGCTTCGAGCTGATGTCGTATACAACGCGGTTGACCCCGCGAACCTTGTTGATGATGTCGTTGGAAACCTTTGCGAGGAATTCATAGGGCAAATGGCACCAGTCCGCGGTCATGCCGTCCGTCGAGCTCACGGCGCGCAAGGCGACCGCTTGTTCGTACGTGCGCTCGTCGCCCATGACGCCCACGGATTGGACCGGCAGCAGGATGGCGCCCGCTTGCCACACCTCATCGTACAAACCGGCATTCCGCAGTCCTTGGATCCAAATGTGGTCCACATCCTGCAAGATGCGCACCTTCTCCGCCGTGATGTCGCCGAGGATGCGAATGGCCAAACCCGGCCCCGGGAACGGATGACGCCCCAGGATGTGCGACCGAATGCCGAGCGCCTTGCCGACGCGCCGGACTTCGTCCTTGAACAGCAAGCGCAACGGCTCGACGACTTCAAGTTTCATGTAATCGGGCAGGCCGCCGACGTTGTGGTGGCTCTTGATGGTGGCACTGGGACCGCCCGTCGCGCTCACGCTCTCGATGACGTCGGGGTAAATCGTGCCTTGTGCGAGCCAGCGGGCTCCGTCCACCTCGTGGGCGGCTTGGTCAAACACGTCGATGAAGACCTTGCCGATGGCCTTGCGCTTCTTTTCCGGGTCGGATTCGCCGGCGAGGGCGGCGTAAAATTGATCCGCTGCGCGGACGCCCTTCACGTTGAGGCCCATGTGCTCGTAATCGGAAAGCACCTGCTCGAATTCGCCCTTCCGCAAGAGGCCGTTGTCGACGAAGATGCAGTGCAGTTGATCGCCGATGGCCCGGCGCAGGAGCTCGGCGGCGACGGTGGAGTCCACGCCGCCGGAGAGGCCGAGGATGACTTTGTCGCTCCCGATTTGGCTTTGCAACCGGTTGATGGTTTCCTCGGCAAAGCTGTCGGGCGTCCAATCGCCGGTGCAGCCGCAAATGTCGATGATGAAGTTGCTGAGCAACCGGGGGCCGTCCGTGCTGTGCCACACTTCCGGGTGAAACTGGATGCCCCAAACCGAGCGATCGGGTGCCCGGAATCCCGCGTACTTCACGTCGCCCGTGCTGCAGATGGGCTCGAAGTCCGGCCCGAGGTCGAGGATGGTGTCGCCGTGGCTCATCCACACTTGCGAGCCGACTTCGATGCCGTCGAGGAGCGGGTCGCTTTCCACGACCTGCAAGTTCGCCCGGCCGTACTCGCGGCTGTCGGAAGCCTCCACTTTCCCCCCGTGGCGATGGGCCAAATACTGCGCCCCGTAACAAACCCCCAACACCGGAACCCGGTCGAGCATCGCGCTGAGGTCCGGCGCCGGCGCCCCCTCCTCCCGCACGCTGTGCGGCGAACCGCTCAACACGATCCCCACCACATCTTCCGGAAAGTCCGCGGCTTGTTCTTCCCACTTGAACCAGGGAATGATTTCGGAATACACGTTCAATTCCCTGACGCGGCGCGCAATCAACTGCGTGTATTGCGAGCCAAAATCCAAGATGAGGATCCGTTGATTCATGGCGCGAAAGTACATCCCTTCCGCGTTTTCAGCCCGGACGCGGGGCGGTTACTTTTGCACCATGATTCTACAGCACCTCGAAGGCCGCCGGCTCATTTTGGCGAGCAAAAGTCCGCGGCGACTGGAACTGGTCCGCGGTTTGGGCCTCCACCCGGAAGTGGTCGTTCGGGAGATCGATGAATCGTGGCCTGCTGCCCTCGCCGGACCGGAGGTGGCGGCGCACGTCACGCGCAAAAAAGCCGAGGCCTTCCTGCCTGAACTCGGCCCCGAGGACGTCGTCATCACGGGCGACACGGTCGTCCTGCTCCCGACCGAGGACGGCTACCGGGTGCTGGAAAAGCCCGCCGACCGGGACGAAGCCATCGCCATGCTGCTCGAATTGCAAGGCCGGTCGCACGTGGTGGCCAGCGGCGTGGCCGTGACGACCCGCGATCGGGGCATCGCGCTCGAAGTGGACACGTGCGAGGTGACGTTTTCGCCCTTCGACGAAGCCACGGCCGCGCATTACGTGGACACCTGCGCGCCGTTCGATAAGGCGGGCGCGTACGGCGTGCAGGACTTCATGGGGCTCGCGCACGCCGTGCAATTGAAGGGATCGTTTTACACCGTGATGGGGTTGCCGACGCATGTTTTGTATCGGTTGTTGAGGGATTTGGCCCGCTAACTGACGGATTCCTCAGGCCAAACCCACTCACGTCACCTTTCGACCGCTTCACCCGCATCACTTTCGTGGCGTGAAACGCGTGCTCATCCTTACCGACCTCTCCCCGGCCTCCCGCAAGGCCGTCGAATCCGCCACTTCGTTGCTCGGCTTGGATCCGCGCGGCTGCACCCTCGGAAGCATCCTCGACGTGGCGGCCGGTGAATCGAGTCTCCTCATCCGCGTCGACCACGTCATCCGAGAACAAACGCGCAAGCTCTGCAAGTCCCTCGGCCTCGGCAGCACCTTCGTGGCCTCGTGGCCGGAAATGCAGCGGGCCATTCGCGGCGGGGACTATGAACTCGTGGTCCTCACGCCCTCGAGCGAGGGAGCGAACGGCCGCCGCACCACCATTCCGGAGCACTTCATCGAAGATTGGGGGGTGCCCGTGCAGACGCTCGTGGGGCCTTAAGCCCGAACTTTGCACCATGTCCACTTCCTGCCATTACTGCGGAAAGCCCGCGACCCAACCGGTCGAAAAAAGCGGGCACGTCTACTGCTGTCGCGGTTGCCTGCGTTTGGAAGAGCTCGAATCGGCAGCGGATGACTGCACCGTGCCGGATTGGGAAGGTGCAGCGGCGGCTGCCGAAAGCGAATCGGTGCGGTGGGCCCACTTGAAATCGGCGGAGTACCGCAATCGGCTCGTGCGCGAAGGGAGCGACGGGCGCTCGGTTACCACGCTCTTCATTCCCGACATGGTTTGCGCCTCGTGCGTGGCGTTTCTGGAG
>CAYMHW010000043.1:0-20024 GCA_964390365.1 uncultured Comamonadaceae bacterium
TGGACGGCGGGGATGCCCATTCGGGACCTCGGGCCGCGGGTGATGAGCGGGCGCGTGGTGGACCTGGCGGTGAAGCCGGGGGGCGCTGAATTTTACGTGGCGTACGCGACGGGCGGCGTGTTCCACACGGTGAACCACGGGACGAGCTTCGAGCCGGTGTTCGATCACGCGGCCACGACGGCCGTGGGGTCCGTGGCGGTGGATTGGGAACGGGGGCGGCTGTTTGTGGGAACCGGCGAGGTGAATTCGTCCCGGAGTTCGTACGCGGGGAGCGGGTTGTATCGGAGCGACGACGGCGGCGCCACGTGGACGGGCATCGGGCTGGAGGACACGCACCACATCGGGCGCATTGTGCTGCATCCGGACGAACCGGACGTGATGTGGGTGGCGGCGGCCGGGCCGTTGTACAGCGAGAACACGACCGGGGGCATTTACCGGACGGCGGATGGCGGGGCGACGTGGGAGCGCGTGTTGGGGGGTGCGGCGGGCATTGACTTGGTGAGCGATCCGGTGGATCCGGACCGGCTGTTTGCCGCGCTGTGGGACCGGACGCGCCGGGCTTGGGATTTCACGGAAGGCGGCCCGGCCAGTGGCGTGTTCGAGAGCCGCGACGGGGGGCGCACGTGGACCGATTTGACCGAGCGGGGTGGGCTGCCGGACCGGGCGATGTTGGGGCGGATGGGTTTGGCCTGGGATGGCGAACGCCTGTTCATGCTGCTGGATGACCAAACCCCGCTGCCGCCCGAAGACCGCAACGGCCTGGCGCCCGACGACCTCATCGGCATGAGCACCCGGCGGTTCGCGCGGCTCGACACCACGAAACTGCGCGGCTACTTTGACGAATTCGGCATCGACCTCCCGCTCGATTCCGTGCGCGACCTCATCGTCGGCGGCGCCCTTCCGCCGGAAGTCCTGCGCGACTACGTGACCGACGGCAACCGGGCGCTCTTCGACGCGGGCGTGGTCGGCGCCTCCGTCTACACCTACGACGGCACGTGGCAACGCACCCACGAGGAACCCCTCGAAGCCGTGTGCTACACCTACGGCTACTACTTCGGCCTGATGGAAGTCGGTGCGGACGGCCACCTCTACATCGCCGGGGTGCCCCTCCTGAAATCCACGGACGGCGGGACCACCTGGGAAGGCATCAACGCCCCCAACGTGCACGTGGATCACCACGCCCTTTGGGTGGACCCGGAAAACCCGGCCCACCTCATCAACGGCAACGACGGCGGCGTGAATACCAGCTGGGACGGCGGCGCGCACTGGACGAAGTGCAACCACACGTCCGTGGCCCAATGCTACGCCATCGAAGTGGACGATGCGGAGCCGTACAACGTGTACGTGGGGTTGCAGGACAACGGGGTTTGGGTCGGGCCGTCGGATTACGAGGCGTCGATGCGCTGGCATTCCACGGGGCGCTACCCGTGGGAGGAGCTCGGGGGCGGCGACGGGATGCAGATCGAGGTCGATCCGCGCAACCCCGACCGGGTCTTCTTCGGATCGCAGTTCGGCTGGTACGAACGGCTCGATCGGGAGACCGGGGAGCGCATGGAGATTCATCCGAAGCACGAACTCGGCGAAACGCCGCTGCGCTGGAATTGGCAGACGCCCATCCTTGTGAGCCGGCACGCGCCCGACACGGTGTACATCGGGGCGAACCGGGTGTTCCGGTCCGTGGATTCGGGGGTGGAATGGGAGGCCATCAGCGGGGACTTGACGCGGGGAGGCCGCCCGGGCGACGTGCCCTACGGCACGCTGACGTCCATTCACGAGAGCCCGCGGGTGCGGGGGCGGTTGGCGGCCGGCTCGGACGACGGGCGGCTGCACGTGTCGCTCGATGACGGGGCGACGTGGATCGAACGGGCGTTGCCCGTCGACTCGTTGTGGGTGAGCGAGGTGTTGTGGAGTGGCTTGGCGGACGACCGCATTTACGTGGCCTTGAACGCGTACCGATGGGACGATTTTGCGTCGCACGTCTACCGGAGCGAAGACGCTGGGGTGTCGTGGGCGCGGCTAACTGGACTGCCTTTTGAGCCGGTGAACGCCGTGTGCGAAGCGGGCGAACACCTGTTCGTCGGGACGGACGGCGGGGTGTACGCGAGCTGGGATGCGGGTCGGACGTGGTCGGCGGCGCAGCCGGAGTTGCCGCGGGCGCCGGTGCACGATTTGGCGTTTCAGGAACGGGAGCGGGAGCTGGTCATCGGGACGCATGGGCGATCGGTTTGGGCGCTCGAGCTCGGGTTGTTCGCGGAGCAGCCGGTGGTGGCCGATGGGGTGCAGTTGCTCGCTCCGGACACGGTGGCGCACCGGGAGGATTGGTCGCCGAGCGGGTGGCGCTGGGGCGATCGGACGCCGCGGACGGTGGAGACGTGGGCGTTCTTGCCCGAGGTGGGAAGTGCTACGTTGACGGTTCGGGATGCGGCCGGCGAGGCGGTGGCGACCGAGGTGTTTGCGGAGCGGCCGCGGGGTTGGCAGCGCTTGGCCCTGCCGTTAGCGGGAACGGACTGGGAGGCGGGCGACTACACGTGGACGTTGGCGGCTCCCGATGGAACGGAGTCCGCGGCGGTGCCGTGGGTCATGCGAAGCGAATAGCGTCCGGGACGAGGCACACCGGGATGGGCTCCATTTTGTGGCGGTTCGCTCGGTGGAGGCGCGTGTAGATGGCGTGGACTTCGGCGGCGCGGCCCGTGAGGGTGGCGGGGTCGCCGGTGAAGGCCATGGCGGCTTCGAGCTCGGGGTAGGTGGCGCCGATTTGGTCCTCGTCGGTGCGGTCGTCGCCCCACAGGCCGTCCGTCGGGGCGGCTTGCTGGATGGACTGCGGTACACCGAGGTAGGCGCCGAGGGCGAAGACTTCCGTCTTGACGAGGTCGGCGATGGGGCTGAGGTCCACGCCGCCGTCGCCGTACTTCGTGTAGAAGCCGACGCCGAAGTCCTCGACTTTGTTGCCCGTGCCGGCCACGAGGGCGCGGCGCTCTTGGGCCAGGGTGTAGAGGGCGGTCATGCGGAGGCGGGCGCGGGCGTTCGCCAGGGCGAGGAAGCGGGTGGCTTCGTCGGCGTGCGGTGGGATGGCGGCGGTGAGCGCGTCGAAGGTGGCCGTGAGGTCGACGCGGGTGCGGGTGAAGTGCGCGTGGGTGGCCGCGAGGTGAGCGAGGTGCTCTTGCGCGCGGGTCACTTGGGACGGCGCTTGGTGGATGGGGAGTTCCACGCCCGTGACGGCGAGGCCGGTGCGGGCGCAGAGCGTGGAGGTCACGGCGGAGTCGATGCCCCCGGAAACGCCCACGACGAAGCCGGTGACGCCGGCGCGGGCGGCGTAATCGGCGAGCCAAGCGGTGATGTGGTCCGCGACCGCGGCGGGGTTGAAGGAGCGGGCTGCCATCAGAACATCACGCCAACGGAGAGTTCGAGGAAGCCGGTTTTGCCCTTCATTTCCTGCACGAAGGGGTCGCCGGTCGCCGTGCCGGTGCCGAAGCTCGCGCCGGATTCGTCCACGGGGAGGCCGGTGGAGTGGGTGCGGACGGTGGTTTGGTCTGCAAACTGACTCGCCAAGCCCATGTTGTAGGCCAACCCCATGCAAATCGCGGTCTTCCCCAACAGCGAGCGCTCCGCGCCCAGCCCCACGATGAGCGACGGCCGGAACAGCCGCGTGGCGGCGTCGAAGTTCATGCGCTGCGGCTCCACCTCCTCGCTCACAACGGGGCTCCAGACCTCGCCCTGCGCCGTGCGGCTCCACGATGCGGAAGCCGATTCGTCCACCTCGGCGCGGACGTTGAGGCCGAGGCCGACCCCGAACTGACCGTAGTACGTCGTGTAGCCGATCTCTTTCGTGCGCATCTTGAACGTGAGCGGCACCTCAACGTATTGGTTGCGCACGTTCCATTGCACGGTGTTCACGGTCGCGGTGTCGCCGACTGCGTAGTGCCGAATGGTCGCCCCGGCATGGAACACGTTCACGCCGGTTCCGATGGCGTAGGTGTCCGTGAATTTGTAGTCGAAAATGAACTTGTAGCCGAAGCGCAGCGCCGGGTTGACGGGCTCGTGCGCGTAGTCGCGGGAGATGCCGTGGCTGAGGTTGGGCGCGAGGGCGAGGCCCAAATGCACGTCCTTTTGTTGGCCCAGCGCCCCGGTGGTTTGGCCCAAAAGCAACACCGCCCACAGCGCACTCAATCGTCGAATCTGTTTCATCTTTGCAGCCATCTGTTGGTCCAAAACTAACGCACACCCCGAAGCGATGCACACCGATTCCCATCCGTTACGAACAAGCGGCCTCTCCATAACGAAGCGCATCGGCATCGGCCTCTCCTTCATGATCACGTTGATCTTGGCGTGGTGGTTCGCACAAGGCGGCAACCCGTGGGCGGTGGACCCGGCGGACGTGACGCTCGCCGAGCCGTTCGAAGTGGTGGACGCGGTGGCGCCCGTGGCGGCGTTGCAGAATCGGCCGATCGCGTCGGACGCGGAGCGGTGGGACGCGTTGCGCGCGCAATGGGGCGGGTTCGCGCCGCTTTACGTGGAGGAATTGCTGCAGCTCGGGCCGGTGGACGTGGACACGACCTTCACCGCGCTGGTTCGGTTTGCGCAGCACCCCGACATCGCCGCGACGTTTGCGGCCATCGACACGACGAGCGGCCGCGTCACCGCTGCTGCCGCCGAGCAGCTCGAGCGGGCGTTCAAGCGGTTTCACCACCATTTTCCGGAGGAGCCCGTGCCGACGGTGGTGTGGATGAACAGCGCGTTCAACTACGCCGTGTTCCCGACGCCGGACCATTTGGCCGTGGGGCTCGACTGGTTCCTCGGCCGCGACCACCCCATCGTCGGACAGCTCGCGCCGGAGGTGTTTCCGGGGTACTTGCGCGACCGGATGGACCCGGAATTCTTGGCGGCCGATGCGCTGCGCGGGTGGTTGCTCGTGCATTTCGCGGAGCGCTACCACCGGACGCAGACGTGCGCGGACGAGCTGCTGTTTTGGGGCAAGGTCCTGTTCGTGTTGGACCAGGTGGCGCCGGAGTTGGACGACCGCTTGTGGATGGACTGGAGTGCAGACCAAATGTCCTGGGCGGTGGAAAACGAGCGCGCGGTTTGGCTTGAACTCCAGCCGCAATCCATCCTCTTCGAGCGGGACTTCGGGCGGTACAACCGCTGGTTCGTGGAAGGCCCCTTCACCCGGGCAGCCGACATCCCACAAAACAGCCCGGACCGGCTCGGCGCCTGGATGGGCTACCGCATCGTGGCCGACTACATGGCCGACCACCCGGAACTCAGCCTCCGCGACCTCCTCGAAACGAAGGACCCCACTCCGGTGCTCAAGGCCTACCGCCCCGACCGTTGACCTACCTTTGCCGCATGGAAACTTCGAACATCCAGATCGTCGTCGAAAAGGACGAAAACAGCATCCCGGAACGCATCACGTGGAGCGCTGACGACCAAGGCATCGTCGGCCGCGAAGCCCGGGCCCTCGCCCTCGGCCTGTGGGACGACGTGGAAGGCATCCCCATGGGCCTGCAACTCTGGACGAAGAAGATGACCGTCGAGGAAATGCACGCCTTCACCGCGGGCACGCTGATGCAACTCGCCGACACCTTCGAGCGCGCCACCTCCGACAAGGACCACGCCGACGCCATCCGCATGTTCACGAAGGAACTCGCGAAGCGGCTGCGCGTCCCCGGCGCTTAAAGTTCAAACGTGGCGTTCGTCGTAGCGATGAACTGCAGCAACTCCTCCCGCCCGTCGCCGTCCACCCCACTCGTGGCGAACACCGGCGGCATGCGGTGCCATTGCTTCAGCATTTCCGCCTCGTAGCGCGGCAGGAAACCCGCCTTTTCCTCGAGGTTCAGCTTGTCGAGCTTCGTGAACACGAGGACGAAGGGCATGCTGTTCTCCCCCATCCACGCCATGAATTCGAGGTCGATCTTCTGCGGAGGATGCCGCGCATCGACCAGCATCATCACGCACACCAGGTTCTTGCGCCCGAGCAGGTATTGCTCCGTCGTGCGCGCCCATTTCGTGCGGTCCTTCTTGCTCACTTTCGCGTAGCCAAACCCCGGCAAATCCACCAAATACCAGCTCGCCTCCGGCGTCTGTGGGTTGATGATGAAGTGGTTGATGAGCTGCGTCTTCCCCGGCGTGCCCGAGGTCTTCGCCAAATCCCGGCGATTGACCAACTTGTTGATGAGCGACGACTTCCCCACGTTCGACCGCCCGATGAACGCGTACTCCGGACGGTCCATCGGCGGGCACTCCCGCGGGTGCGCGCTGCTCTTGACGAATTCGGCTTGGATGTTCTCCATCACGCCTGCCCGATTCCGCGCGACGCGTACCACTCGGACAGGATGCGGTTGAATTCCTGCGGATGCTCCATCATCGGAGCGTGCCCGCATTCATCGATCCAGAACAGATCGCTGTCCGGGAAGCCCGCGTGGAATTCCTCGGCCACTTCCGGCGGCGTGATTTGGTCGTTCTTCCCCCAAATCAAGCACACCGGCAAGCCCATGTGCGGCAGGTCCTTCGCCATGTTGTGGCGGATGGCGGACTTGGCAATCGCGAGGATGCGCAGCACCTTTTCCCGGCTGTTCACCGCTTCGAAGCATTCGTCGACCAGCTCGTCGGTGGCGTGCACCGGATCGTAGAAGGTCACGGCGACTTTCTCGCGGATGAAGGTCTTGTCCTCGCGGCGGGGGAAGCTGTTGCCAAACGCGTTCTCGTACAACCCGCTGCTCGCCGTCAACGTCAACGACGCCACCTTCTCCGGATGCTTCCGCGTGTAAATGAGTCCGACGTGCCCCCCGAGGCTGTTGCCGAGGAGGTGCACCCGGTCGAGCCCCATGGCTTCCACGAAACCGGCGATGTGCTCGGCAATGGATTTGGCACTGGTGCTCAGCAGCGGCAGCTCATAAATCGGCAGCATGGGGATGATGACGCGGAATTGCTGGGCAAAATGCGTGCGCACCTCCTCGAAATTGCTCAGCGCCCCGAAGAGGCCGTGCAGCAGCACAAGCGGTTCACCGCTGCCACTCTCCACGAACCGGTATTCCCCCAGTTCCTTGATTTCCGGTGTGTTCGTTGCTTCCATGTCGTCGCGTTTTCAGGCCAAATCGCACCGCGTGCAACCGACCCCGTGAACTGCAAAGGAAACGCAAAGCGCGCCTTCTTCCACCCCTCCCCGTCATCCCGTGCTGCCGTTTTGTTGATAACGTGTTGAAAGCCAAAACACCCCACTTTCCCCCACTTTCTCAAATCCGCGCCAATCAACGGTTTTGAACACACAACCCTTGATGACTTTTCCACAATGGGGGAGAAAGTGTCAAATCGTGGGAGAAAGTGGGAAATCGTGAGTAATTTTGGTTTGAAGAACTCCCCCCATGCTCAATCTGCTCGGAGAATACACCTGTAAAGTCGATGCGAAAGGCCGCGTGTCTTTCCCATCGCGGCTGCGCAAGCAGCTCGACGGGGTGTTGCATCACGGGCTCGTGCTGAACCGGGACATCTTCGAAAAGTGCCTCGTGCTGTACCCGAAGCCGGAGTGGGACAAGGTGAACGACGAGATGTCGAAGCTGAGCCGGTACAACCGGAAGCACCAGCAATTCCAGCGGATGTTCATGAAAGGCGCCACCGCCGTCGAACTCGATGGAGCAGGGCGCATCAGCTTGCCCGCCCTGTTGATGCACTACGCAGGCATCGACTTGAAAGCGGACAACGAGATCATCATCTCGGGGCTGGGCGAGAAGTTGGAGATTTGGAACAAAGCGGCGTACGAAGCCCAAGTGCTCGGCGAAGACATCGACTTCGGCGACCTCGCGGAAGACGTGCGGCGCGACATCGAACCGGAGGCGTGATGGAAGGAACGACCTACCACGTGCCCGTGATGCTCCAACCCTGCCTCGACGGGCTCGGCTTGGATGCGGACGCGCCTGGCGCGCGCCACTGGGTCGACGTCACCTTCGGCGGAGGCGGCCACAGCCGCGCCATCCTGGAACAAATGGGCGCGAACGACCGGCTTTGGGCCTTCGACCAAGACCCGGACGCCCAAGCGAACGTCCCCGATGACGGACGGTTCACGCTCATCCCGCAGAACTTCCGGTACGCCCGGAACTTCTTGCGCATGCACGGCGTGACCGAAGTGCACGGTCTGCTCGCGGACCTCGGCGTTTCGTCGCACCAATTCGACGCGGGCGAACGCGGGTTTTCCACCCGCTCCGACGCGCCCCTCGACCTCCGCATGAACCCCACGGCGGGCGTTTCCGGAGCGCAATGGGTCGCCAGCGCCACGGTGGAAGAATTGACCCGCGTGTTCCGCTTGTACGGGGAGCTGAAGCGCCCGGACAAGGCGGCCTGGGCTTTGGTCCAAGCCCGAGACCACGAGGCCATCGCCACCACGGGCCGCCTCAAGCAAGTCCTCGAACCCCTCGCACCGCGCGGCAAAGAGAACAAATTCATGGCGCAGGTCTTCCAGGCGCTGCGCATCGAACTCAACGACGAACTCGGCGCCCTCCGCGAATTGCTCAAGCAGTGCACCACCCTGTTGCCCGAGGGCGGGCGGCTCGTCGTCATGTCGTACCACAGCCTCGAAGACCGGCTCGTCAAGCACTTCATGCGCTCGGGAAACTTCGACGACGAACTCGAGCGCGACCTGCGCGGTGCGCCCTTGGCCCCCTTCCGGCCCATCACCCGCAAGGCCGTCGTGGCGGAAGATTCGGAACAAGCCGCCAACCCCCGCTCCCGGAGTGCCCGGTTGCGGATCGCTGAACGAACCGACTACACCCCGTCAGCATGAAGCGCCTCTTCAAACGCAACCGCCCCCAACCCGCGCCGGAAGTGCGCTCCACAAGCCACGCCACGTTCCGCAACGTGGAGGACGTTCCGGAGGTCGAAGTGCCCGAGACGGAACAGCCCGCCGCGCCCAAGCGAAAGGCGAGCGCTTGGGTGAACCAGGTGCGGGATTTGTTGAGCGGCGAGTTCCTCATCCGCGAAGGCGCCCTCGCCCAAGCTCCTTACCTGATTTTCGTCAGCTTCTTGCTCGTGCTGTACGTTTCGCTCGGCTATTACTACGAGCATTTGGAGCGTGAACGCCAAACCACCGAACGCCGACTCGAGGAGTTGCGCGCCGAATTCAAAACCCTTCAAGCCCAGTTCGAATCCAAGCTTCAACAGAGCCAAGTCGAACGCAGCATGGCCGACCTCGGGCTCATCCAGTCCGTGGAAGCCCCCTACCTCATCGAAGTGTCCACCTCAGAAACCTCCGTGCAATGAGCGACCTCGATCGGAAATACGCGGTTCGCTCGTGGATCTTGTTCAGCGTGCTGTTGCTCATCGGCATCGGCATCTTCGGCAAGGTGATTTACATCCAGTCGTACGAGTTCGAGCGGTGGCAGCAGCAAGGCCAGTCGTTCACGGAGCAAGTGCGCACCATCCAACCGAGCCGCGGGCAGATCTTCTCCACGAACGGAAGCGTCCTCGCCACCTCGGTACCGGTGTACGAATTGCGCTGGGACAGCCAAGTGGATGGCCTCGATGCGCAGGCATTGGATGCGGCGTTGGATGATTTGGCCCAAGGATTTGCGCGCATCATCGGCCAACGCGACGCGTCCACGTACAAGAATCGCCTGCGGCAAGCACGGCAAAGCCGCAACCGCTACCACCTCGTGGGTCGGAACCTGAGCTACCTGCAGATGAAGGAACTCAAGGAGCTGCCGTTCATCGATCGCGGGCGCCTGCGCAGCGGGTTCATGTTCATTCGGGAGGACCAGCGATTGAAGCCGTTCGACGAGCTTGCTGCGCGCACTGTGGGCATTGATCGGGACAGCAACCGGGTGGGCCTCGAAGAAAGCTGGAATGAGGAATTGCAAGGGGTGGAAGGCAAGCAGCTGCAGACGCGGGCGAGCGGTGGGGTTTGGATTCCCGCGACGGACGACTATGTGGTGGAGCCCCAAAACGGGTTCGACGTCGTCTCCACCATCGACATGCACCTGCAAGACGTGGCCTCGCGCGCCCTCGAAAAGCAACTCGTCGCACACAACGCGGCCTGGGGAACGGTGGTGCTCATGGAAGTGGCCACCGGCCGCATCCGCGCCATCGCCAACCTGACGCGCCAAGGCGACGGCCGTGACCTCGGCGGCGAAGCCCCGAAGTACTACGAAACGTACAACCACGCCATCGGCAACGCCGTCGAACCGGGCTCCACCTTCAAGCTCGCCACGCTCATGGCCGCCCTGGAAGCCGGCATCTCCCCCGAAACCGTCCTCCACACCGGCAACGGCCGCGTGGTGTTCCACGGCAAGGCCATGCACGACTCGAACCACGAACAGGGTGGCCACGGCGATTTGACCCTCGAAGAAGTCTTCGAAGTGAGCTCGAACATCGGGACGGCGTTGGCCATCAAGCAGGCCTTCGACGCGAAGCCCCAAGCCTTCCTCGACGCCCTGGCCGCGCTCGGCGTGTCGGAGCGGACGGGCGTTCGGCTCGCGGGCGAGGCCCAGCCGAAGGTGTACAGCGAGGTGGGCGAGGACCGCTGGTCGGCGCTGAGTTTGACCCAGATGGCCATCGGCTATGAGGTGACCCAAACCCCGCTCCAAACCCTCTCCCTCGTCAACGCCGTCGCGAACAACGGCCGCGTCATGGAACCCCAACTCGTGGAGGCCCTCATGAGCAACGGCCAAGTGACGGAGCGCTTCGAACCCCGCGTCCTGCGCGACGGGATTTGCAGCGAAGCCACCCTCGCCACGTGCCGCCGCATGATGGAGCGCGTGGCCGACCCCGCGGGCCACGGCACCGCGAACACCGTATTCAAGCAACGGCCGTACCGCGTGGCGGGCAAGACGGGCACGGCTTGGATTGCTGGCCCCAACGGTTACGACGGACGGTACCGCGCGTCGTTCGCGGGCTACTTCCCCGCGGAGGCCCCGAAGTACTCGTGCATCGTCGTCATCGCCGACACGCGCTCGGGTTTGTACTACGGCAGCACCATCGCCGGCCCGGTCTTCCGCGAACTCGCCGACAAGGTGTACGCCACCGACCCCTCGCTCCACCCCGCCACGGAAGGCAACTTCGCGGAGGCCCCGCACCTGCCCGGAGCAAAGGACGGCGCAACGATCGACTTGCTCACCTTGTACGATGCTTGGGGCGTGACCTACCTCGAAACCGAGCGCCTCGGCGACTGGGTCCGAGCGAAGACCCAGCGCGACTCCGTCCTCGTGAGCCCGCTGCCCATCCCGGCAGCCGCCGTTCCGGACGTGCGCGGCCTCGGCCTGCGCGACGCGCTGTACCTCTTGGAGAATGCCGGTTTGACCGTCACCACCGACGGCATCGGAACCGTCCGCCGCCAAAGCATCATCCCCGGAACTGCCCTGCGCAGCGCCCGAACCATCCACCTCGAACTCTCATGAAACTCCTGAAAGACATCCTCTACGGTTGCCGCATTGCCGAAGTGAACGGCCCCACGCACGTGGCCGTGGAAGACGTTGCGTTCGACAGCCGGGCGGTGAAGCCGTTTGGGGTGTTCGTCGCGGTGCCGGGCACGAAGGTGGACGGACACGATTACATTCCGCAGGCCGTCGAGCGGGGCGCGATTGCCGTGGTGGCCGAGCGGTTGCCGGAGGAGCGCGCGGACGGCGTGACGTACGTGCAGGTGAACGATGCCTCGAAGGCGTTGGGCCAAATCGCAGCCGGCTTCTACGACCACCCGAGCCGCGAAATGCACGTCGTCGCAGTGACCGGCACCAACGGCAAGACCACGACCGTGACGCTGTTGCACCAGCTGTTTCGGGCTTTGGACCGCAAAACCGGCCTCCTCAGCACGGTCGAAAACCGCATCAACGACCAGGTCGTGCCCTCGACGCACACCACTCCCGATGCCGTCCAAATGCAGCGGCTGTTCCGCCAAATGGTCGACGCCGGCTGCAAGTTCTGCTTCATGGAAGCGAGTTCGCACAGCATCCACCAACACCGGCTCGCGGGCACGCACCTCGCCGGCGCGGTGTTCAGCAACATCACCCACGACCACCTCGACTACCACGGCACCTTCAACCACTACCTCGCCGCGAAGCGGGGCCTCTTTGACGGGCTGAGCAGCTCGGCGTTTGCGCTCATCAACCGGGACGACCGCCACGCGGATGACCTCGTGATCGGCTGCAAGGGGCGGGTGCGCGATTACGCGGTGTCGGCGATGGCCGATTACCGGGCGCGCGTCGTGGAAAACACGTTGCAGGGGCTGCACCTGTTCATCGACGGGCACGATTTGTACTCGCGGCTCATCGGCGGATTCAACGCCTCGAACTTGCTCAGCGTGTACGCGGTGGCCCGGGAGCTCGGGTTCGAAACGCTCGAAATCATGACCGCCCTTTCCTTGCTCAAGCCGCCTCCCGGAAGGTTCGAACAAGTCGAGGTCGGAAACGGCGTGACGGCCGTGGTGGATTACGCCCACACGCCCGACGCCCTCGAGAACGTCCTCAACACCATTTCCAGCTTCCGCGCCGGCGACACGCAGGTCATCACCGTGGTGGGCTGCGGCGGCGACCGGGATAAGACGAAGCGACCGGTGATGGCGCGGGCGGCGGCGGACCTCAGCGACCGGGTGTTCCTGACCTCGGACAACCCGCGCAGCGAGGATCCAGAGGCCATCCTCGCCGACATGCGCGCCGGGCTCGACCCGATTCAAGCGCGCAAGGCCATCAGCATTGCGGATCGCCGCGAAGCGATTCGGATGGCCGCAGCCGTGGCGCGCCCTGGGGACATCGTCCTCGTCGCAGGCAAGGGCCACGAAACGTACCAAGAAATCCAAGGCGTTCGCCATGACTTCGATGACCGCGTGGTCGTCGCGGAGGCGTTTGGCCTGAACAACGCCAACTCCTGAGATGCTGTACCACCTCTTCACCTGGCTGGACGAAGCGCACAACCTCCCCGGAGCGGGCCTGTTTCAATTCGTCTCCTTCCGCGCGGCGATGGCGCTGCTCACCTCGCTGCTCATCGGCATCGGCGTCGGCAAGCGCATCATCCAGTGGCTGCAGCTCAAGCAAGTCGGCGAAATCGTCCGCAACCTCGGCCTCGAAGGCCAAATGCAAAAGCAAGGCACCCCGACGATGGGCGGCCTCATCATCCTCGCGGCCATCCTCGTCCCCACCCTGCTGTTCGCCGACCTGACGAGCATCTACACCCAGCTGATGCTGCTGGTGACGGTTTGGCTCGGCGCCATCGGCTTCATCGACGATTACATCAAGGTGTTCAAGCGGAACAAGGAGGGGCTCGCGGGCAAGTTCAAGGTGGTGGGCCAAATCGGAGTCGGCCTCATCCTCGGCGCCGTCATGTGGTGGCACCCGGACATCACCATCAAGGACCACGTGGACCGCACCACGACGGGCGAAACCGTCGCCATGACCGCGGTGGACGGCACGGAATTCGAAGTGTTCAACCCGGACGGCGGGGACGTGGTTTGGGAAGCGAAGAAATCGAGCACCACGACCATCCCGTTCGTGAAGCACAACGCCTTCGACTACGCGGCGCTCGTGGGGTGGATGGGCGATTGGGCCCTCGATTACGTGTGGGTCGTCTTCATCCTCATCGTCATCCTCGTGGTGACGGCGGTGTCGAACGGGGCGAACCTGACGGACGGCATCGACGGACTGGCGACGGGGACGAGCGCCATCATCGGCATCGCCCTAGCGGTCCTCGCCTACGTCGGATCGAACGCCATCATGAGCGGCTACCTGAACATCATGTTCATTCCGGGGTCGCAGGAACTCGTGGTGTTCATCGCGGCCTTTGTGGGCGCGTGCGTCGCGTTCCTCTGGTACAACGCGTTCCCGGCCCAAGTCTTCATGGGCGACACGGGGAGCCTCGCGCTCGGTGGCATCATCGCGGCGTTCGCCATCCTGATTCGGAAGGAACTGCTGATTCCGGTGCTGTGCGGCATCTTCCTCGTGGAGAACCTCAGCGTCGTGCTGCAGGTCGCGTACTTCCGCCACACGCGCAAGAAGTACGGGGAGGGCCGCCGGATTTTCCGGATGGCGCCGTTGCACCACCACTACCAAAAAATGGACCTGCCGGAATCGAAGATCACGGCGCGTTTTTGGATCGTCGGCATCCTGCTGGCGGTCATCACCATCGTCACCCTGAAAGTTCGATGAAAGCGATCACCATCCTTGGAGGCGGCGAAAGCGGCGTGGGTTCGGCCTTGCTGGCGCGGGCGGTGGGCTACGATGCGTGGGTGACCGACGCGGGCGCGTTGAAGCCGGCGTTGCGCAGTGAGCTCGAGGCGGCGGGCATTCCCTTCGAGGAGGGGGGGCACGACGAGGCGCGGGTGCTCGGGAGCGAACTCGTGGTGAAGAGCCCGGGGATTCCGGAGAGCGCGCCGCTCGTGGTGGCGCTGAAGGAACGCGGTGCGGAGGTCATCAGCGAGATCGAGTGGGCGAGCCGGTTTGCGGAGGGCCACGTCATCGGCATCACCGGGGCGAACGGCAAGACGACGACGACGGCGCTGACGGCGCACGTGTTGAGCGAGGCGGGGCTGGACGTGGCGTGCGTGGGGAACATCGGGCGCAGCTGGGCGCGCGACCTCGCCGAGCGACGGGCCGCAGGCCAGCCGGATGCGACGCACCACGTCGTCGAGGTCAGCAGCTTCCAGCTCGATGGGTGCACCACCTTCCGACCGGACACGGGCATCCTGTTGAACATCACGCCGGATCATCTTGACCGATATGGGTACGATTTGGGCCGCTACGCCGACGCGAAGTGGCGCTTGACCCAGGCCCAAACCGCCGAGGACGTGTTGGTGCTGAACGCTGAGGACGAGCTGTCGCTCGAACGGTGGGCGGCGCCGGGCACCCGGGCACGGGTCGTGGCCGTCAGCACCGAGCAATCGGTGGACGCGCTGCGGGAGCGGTGGGGGGACCGCGTTTGGGGAGTCGCCGGTTTGGCCTCCTCCTCCCCCAATGAATTCGAAATCAATCTTCCACATACCAATCCTTTTACCATGACCATCCACGAATTGGCGCTGCAGGGCAAGCACAACCTGCACAACAGCATGGCCGCGAGCGTTGCAAGCCGCGTCCTCGAACTGCGGAAAGAGGGCATCCGCGACAGCCTCAGCCGCTTCGACGGCATCGAACACCGCATGGAAAGCGTGTCCACCGTCAACGGCATTCACTTCATCAACGACTCGAAGGCCACGAACGTGAACAGCACGTGGTTCGCGCTGGACAGCCTGACCGGACCGATTGTTTGGATCGCCGGCGGGGTGGACAAGGGCAACGATTACAGCTCGCTGATGCACCTCGTGGAGGGCAAGGTGGAGCACCTGATTTGCCTCGGGAAGGACAACGCGAAACTGCACGCCGCCTTCGGCGACCGCGTGACCAGCGTGACGGACGTCGCCACGGCCGCATCCGCGGTGGAGCGGGCCTACGACCTCGCCATGCCCGGCATGACGGTGTTGCTCTCGCCGGCGTGCGCGAGCTTCGATTTGTTCGGTAGCTACGAAGAGCGGGGCCGGGCGTTCAAGGCCGCCGTGCGCGCACTCTAAATCGAGCGGCTCGTGGCGACGGAAAGCAGCCCCTTGCCGCAAGGCAACTGGGTCCAACAAGTCATGCGACGCGCCGAAGGCGATCGGGGGATCTGGATGGTCACCCTGATCCTGTTCGGCATCTCCCTCATCACGGTTTACAGCGCCGGGGCCTACCTCGTGCACAAGAATTCCGGGGGGTCGCTGCCGCTGTTGGGCAAGCACGCGTTCATGCTCGCGCTGGGACTTGGCGCCGTGTTTTTCGTGCACCGGCTGCCGATTCGCGTGTTTTCGCGGGCGTCGTCGGTGCTGGTTTGGGTCGCCATTGCGCTGCTGCTGCTGACGCTCCTCATCGGGGTGGAAATCAACGATGCCAAACGCTGGATGCGGATTCCCGGCATCGGCATCACCGTCCAAACCTCGGACTTCGCCAAGGTCATGCTCATCACCTACGTGGCGCGCATGCTCCACCGCAACCAGCACAAACTCCACGACTTCAAGCGCGGCGTGCAGCCCATCATCGTGCCCATCGCGCTCGTATGCCTGCTCATCCTGCCGGCGGATTTGTCCACGGCGGCGCTCATCGGCTTTGTGGCTGTGACGATGCTGTTTGTGGGCGGGGTGCCGATGAAGCATTTGTTGCGCCTCGCGGGAGCGGGGGTGGCGCTCGGAGGAGCCGGTTTGCTTGCGGCCACGGCGTTGCCCAACCTGTTTCCGCGGTTGAGCACGTGGAAGAACCGGCTCGCGTCGTTCGCGGATGGGGACGGCGAATTGCTGGACCAAATCCGTTACGCGCAAATCGCCATCTCCCGCGGCGGACTGACGCCCTCCGGTCCGGGCACGGGCGCGGCACGGAACTTCGTTCCGGAATCGTACTCCGACATGATTTTCGCCTCCATCGTGGAAGATTGGGGGGCGATCCTCGGAGGGGCCGGGCTGGTCATCCTGTTTCTGATGTTCTTCTACCGAACGCTGCGAGCGGCGCGGAGTTGTCCGATTCGGTTTGGGTCGCTGTTGGCCTTCGGCCTCGGGATGAGCATCACGTTTCAGGCGCTGACGAACATGGCCGTGGCGGTGCGCATCTTTCCGACCACCGGGCAGCCCATTCCCATCGTGTCCTATGGCGGCACGAGCATCCTGTTCAATTCCCTGGCCATCGGCATGATCCTGGCCGTTTCCCGCACCCGCGAGGTGCCCGCCGCGCCAGAAGCGGCCGAATGAACCCCGACATGGCGAAACTCGAACGCATCATCATTTCCGGCGGTGGCACGGGTGGCCACATTCACCCGGCCCTGGCCATCGCCGACGAAATCCGGCGCCGGCACCCCGAGTGTGCCATCCAATTCGTTGGGGCCCTCGGGCGCATGGAGATGGAGAAGGTGCCCGCGGCTGGATACCCCATCGATGGGTTGTGGATTTCGGGGGTGGACCGGAGTTGGAAGAGCCGGCGGAATTTGGCCTTTCCCTTCAAGCTCGTGAGCAGCCTGTGGAAGGCGGGGGGGCTGCTGCGGAAGTACCGTCCGCAGGTGGCGGTCGGCGTGGGGGGCTTTGCGTCCGGACCGCTGTTGTACCGCGCGGCGCGCAAGGGCATCCCCACGCTCATTCAGGAACAAAATTCCTTTCCCGGCATCACGAACCGCATCCTCGCGGGGCACGTCCAGCGGATTTGCGCGGGGTTCCCGGGGCTCGACCGGTGGTTCCCCGCTGAGCGCATCGTCCTGACGGGCAACCCGTTGCGGCAGCACGTGGTGGACAGCGTGAGCCGTGGGGACGATGCCGCCGCCGCGCGGGAAGCGCTGGGGCTCGCGCCGGACCGGCCCGTCGTGTTCGTCATGGGCGGGAGCCTCGGTGCGGCCTCGATGAATGCGGCGGTGCGCGCGTTGGCTGCGGAGGAACTGCCTTACCAAATCCTGTGGCAGTGCGGCGCCCGCTACGCCGCGGAATCGGAAGCGTGGGCGGCCGGCCGAACGGGCGTGGTGTGCAAGGGCTTCATCGACCGGATGGACCTCGCGTACGCGGCGGCGGACGTCATTGCCAGCCGCGCGGGGGCGATGTCGCTCGCGGAATTGGCCTTGGTGGGCAAGCCGGCCATCCTCGTGCCCTCGCCCGTGGTGGCCGAAGATCACCAAACCCGCAACGCGCGTTCCTTGAGCGATCGCGGGGGTGCGGTGCTGCTGGAGGACCGGTTTGTGGTGGAGCAACTGGGGGCGGTGGTGCGGGACTTGTTGGCCTCGCCGGAGCGCGGGGCCGCAATGCGGCAGGAACTGCGGGTGGCGGCGCGGCCCGATGCGGCGGCGCGGGTGGTGGATGAAATCGAAGCCCTCATCGCGCATTCATGAGCGATCGCATCGACCTGAGTGCCCCCGGCCGGGCGTTTTTCCTCGGCATCGGCGGCATCGGCATGAGCGCCCTCGCGCGGTACTTGCGGGCCGAAGGGTGGGACGTGGCGGGGTATGACCGGACGGCTTCGGCGCTTACGGACGCGCTGGTGGGCGAGGGCATTGCCCTGTCGCATGCGCCGGGCGCGGAGGCGTTTCCGGAGGGGTGGGATGTGGGGCGGACGTTGCTGGTGTATACGCCGGCGGTGCCTCGGGATTTGGCCTTGCGGATGCACCTCGAAGCCCACGGCACGCTCCACAAACGCAGCGCGCTGCTCGGCGCCATCACCCGCAATCGGCCGACGCTGGTGGTCGCGGGAACCCACGGCAAAACGACAACCACCACCCTGCTCGCTCACCTGCTCGCCGACCGGTGCAACGCCTTCCTCGGCGGCCTCGCGGCGGCGACGGGCAGCAACCTCCACCTCACCCCCGACGCCGCGTGGACCGTGGTGGAGGCCGATGAGTTCGACCGGAGCTTCCTGCAGCTGCATCCGACGCATGCTGCGGTGACGAGCTTGGACCCGGACCATTTGGACATTTACGGAGATGCCGCGCAATTCATTGCTGGTTTCCAGTCCTTTACAGACCAAATCCAACGCACCCTCCTCCTCCACCACACCCTCGTTCAACGACTGCACCCGGCCGTCCCGGTGACCCCCTACGGCATCGACGCGGGGACATTGCGGGCGACCCGTGTGGAGCGGGAAGGGCCGCAAACGCGGTTCACCTTGGTCCTTCCGGATGGACCGAAGTTGGCCGACCTCGTGCTGCCCATGCCCGGGCTGCACAACCTCGAAAACGCGGTGGCCGCCTGCGGCCTGGCCTTGCAAGCCGGGCTCGAACCGGCCGAACTCCGGGCGCGCCTTGCCACGTTCCAAGGGGTGCACCGCCGGTTCCAGTACCACCTCCGCGGTCCTGAACCGGTGTACATCGACGATTATGCCCATCACCCGGAGGAACTGCGGTGCGCCATCGAGGCGGCGCGTTCGGCCCATCCGGGCAAGCCCCTGACCGGCATTTTCCAGCCGCACTTGTTTACGCGGACCCGCGATCACTTGGACGGGTTTGCCGAAGTGCTGTCGTCGTTGGACGCCCTCATTCTGATGCCGATCTACCCCGCTCGGGAGGAACCGATTCCGGGCGTGGATTCACAATCGCTATTTGATAAGATATCCGGGCCCGTCAAAGAACTCGCACCTGCAGAACGGATATTCGATTGCTTGAAGGGGATGCCACGCGATGTCGTGTTGACCTTGGGCGCGGGGGACATTGACCGTCTGGTCAATCCGTTGACTCAGTGGTTGTTGAATGCATCCGACACCCCCTCAACCGAAACGAACGCATGAAACTCCGTCGCATCCTTCACTTCAGCCTGTCCGTGCTGCTGCTCAGCGGAGCGGTGGCCCTTGTGGGCTTCGCTCGCGTCGAGCGGGATGGGATGCGCTTCGGCGAACTCGAAATCGAGGTGGAGGAGGTGGACGGAATGTACCTCGTCGACGGCGAGAGCGTGCGGGCGGCCATCGTTGAGCATGACTCGATCCGCGGAACGTTTTACGCCGACGTGGCGTTGTCGGAAGTGGAGGCGTGGGTGCGCGAGGCCTTGCCCGCGGTCCGCGAGGTCGAGGTGTACCCCGGGCTGGATCGGACGTTGCACGTGCGGGTGACCCAGCGGCGGCCGGTCGCACGGTGGCACCGCGGAGGGAGCGCTGCAGATTTGTACCTCGATGAAGCGGGGGAAGCGATGCCCTTGAGCCCCGTGTTCACGGCGCGGGTTCCCATCATTCACGCGGAGACGGAGGAGGAAGCGGATTTGGGCTTTGCCTTCGCTGAGCGGCTGGTGAAATCGGCCAAATGGCGGGCCTTCACCGACGGAATCGTGGTCACCGGAACGACCGTCGAACTGCTCCCCCGCCTCGGAGGTGCGCGGATTGAGCTGGGTGATTTGGCCCAACTCAACACCAACCTCGTGCACCTGGACGCCTTCTACCGCGAGCAAATCGCCCGCGGAAACCTGAACGATTACAAGAAAATCTCGCTGAAATACGAAGGTCAAATCGTCGCTCAGCGCCACTACTGAACCCCAAGAACATGCCCACAAACCCCAACGTCGGCCCCAACGACATCATCGTCGGATTGGACATCGGTACCACGAAAAT
>CAYMHW010000044.1:0-18841 GCA_964390365.1 uncultured Comamonadaceae bacterium
GGCGATTTGAGCGTGCTGTCGAATGTGGTGGTCATCGAAGATTTGGTCTCCACGGGCAAGAGCAGTTTGGCGGCAGTTGAGGCGTTGGAGGCGGCCGATGTGGAGGTGAAAGGGCTCATCGCGATTTTCACTTACGGATTCGATGATGCGGTTGCTGCGTTTGAGGCTGCAGGGTGCAAGTGGGAGGCGTTGACGGATTACCCGACGCTGTTGGAGCAGGCCGCGGCGGAGGGGTACATCACGGATGCGCAGCGGGCGGTGCTTGCGGATTGGAGCGCGGATGCGAAGGGGTGGAGCGAGGCGTATTTGGCCAAAACCGCAGGCGCATGACCTCCATCGATTCCCCCATCGTTCACCTCGGAGCTGAAGCGGCGACCCTGGTCGACCGGGTGGCGAACCCGGCCGAACTCGAGGCCCTCTTGCCGAGCGACAAGATCAGCGACTTCGAAGCCACTGCGGACGGGTGTTCGTTCAAGGTTCCAGGGGGCATTCCCATCGTGCTCGGGCGCGATGAAGTGGTACCCGGCGAGCGCGTGCGCTACGTTTCGCGGAAGGGAACGCCGATTCGGTTCGTGTTGGATTTGGTCTTCACCCCCGCTGAAGGCGGCCGTTGCGACGCGCAAGTGCGGTGCGAAGCCGAGCTCAATCCCTTCACCAAGATGATGGCGGAAAAGGCGCTCACGAGCTTGTTCGATGCCATCGCGAGCAACCTGCGCGCGACTTACCCCTGATCCCAGCACCAGCGGACGCTGCCTTGTTCGTGGTCAGCGGCCCCCGTGTCCCATTCGAAGCGTCCCCGGCCATCGTCCAGCGCGTCGATGAATGCGCCTTCCATGCGCTCGCCGTTCACCTCGAAGGCGCGCCGCTCTCCCCGGAACAGCAACCGGTCGCGGTAACGCCCCAAATCGAACGGCTCGAACCAAGCACTGCGCACAGCCGATTCCAGTTCGCGCCCCCAGTCCTCCACGTCCAATCGGTCGCACCCCAGTTCCAGCAAGGAAACGGCCGGCCAATCCGCGTGCTTTCGCACCGATTGCACATTGAGCCCCACCCCGAGCACGACGCCCGCACATCCCGCCCCGCGCCAATGTGCTTCGATGAGCAAGCCGCCCAGTTTTCGCCATTCGGACTGGCCTGTGCGGGCGTACAGGTCGTTGGGCCATTTCAAGCCCAATTCCACGGGGGCGTGGCGCTCCACCGCTTCAAGGGCCGCCACCGCCCACGCCATGTTCAGCGCGACCAAGTCCAGCCCCTCAGCGGCCTCACCGAAGCGGCGCGCATACGACCACGCCAGATCCCGTCCCGCCTCCGTCGACCATTCCCTGCCATGTTGGCCGCGCCCTGCCGTTTGGACGCGTGACAAGATGACAGCCTCCGACGCGCCCGAAGCCAAGCGCATCCACCGCCCCGCGAAGGCGTTGGTGCTGTCGAGCTCGTCGAAACGGAATCGCTCGATCGCGGCGTGAGGACGGGGAGGGAAAAGGGGCATGCGTCAGGGAGGTGATGCAAGGTACGATGGGCGCGGAATGTCCGCGAACCAAACGGGTTGCGGGTTGGTTATGTTGTATCTTCGGAGCGTATTTGGCCTACATGACGAAACGGAAAACGACCGACCCCCAACCGCTGGCGCTCTGCGCAGTTGAAGCGCTGAAAGACGTGAAAGGACACGACATCGTGGTGATGGACATGCGCGAAGTGCCCCATGCCATCACCGACATGTTGGTCATTGCGGACGGGTCGAGCCGCACGCAGGTGGAGGCTTTGGCACGTTCTGTGGAAGAAGAGGCGGAAGCCCTCCTTGGCGAGCGTCCGTGGCACATCCACGGATTGCGCAACGGAGAATGGGTCATCCTCGATTACAGCAACGTCGTGGTGCACATTTTCCATCAAGCCGTCCGTGGCAAATATGCGCTCGAAGAACTCTGGGGGGATGCGGAATTGAAAGCCTTACAACAAGTTTGACGCGCAGCGCAGGAACACATGGAAGAACAACGGAACGAAGGGGATAAGCCGGGCGGAGGGCGCCGGCAGATGAATTTTTATTGGATTTACGGCATCATCGCGATGGTGCTTTTGGCCATGCTGTTCCTGAACAGCGGCGGCGAAGGCAAGCGCATCCAATGGGCGGAGCTGAAGGATCACGTGGAGGCCGGTCACGTGGAGCACATCCTCTACAACGGCCACACCGCACTCGTTACCTTGAAACCGGCCGTTCGCGACTCGATTTTCCCGCCGCAAGATGGGGGCAACAGCCTGTTGCAGAACGTTTACCGCGGCCCGGACTACCAGGTTTCGGTGCCTTCGGCGGAGGCGTATCAGGAGGAGTTGAAGCTGTGGGCCGATGCCCGCATGGTGAAGTACGATTACGAGGAGGAGAGCGAGTTGATCCCGCAGCTGTTTTCGTACGTCATTTTCTTCGGGTTGATGATTGCGGTTTGGCTGTTCCTCATGCGCCGGTTGGGCGGAGGAGGCGCTGGTGGAGGCCAAATCTTCAACATCGGAAAATCAAAGGCTCAGGTGTACGACAAGAGCAAGGGCACCAACGTCACGTTCGCGGACGTGGCGGGCTTGGAAGGTGCGAAGGAAGAGCTCCAAGAAATCGTGGACTTCCTGAAGCAACCCGAGAAGTACACGGATCTCGGGGCGAAAATCCCGAAAGGGGCGTTGCTCGTGGGCCCTCCGGGAACGGGCAAAACGCTGTTGGCGAAAGCGGTGGCCGGCGAAGCGCAGGTGCCGTTCTTTTCGTTGAGCGGTTCGGACTTTGTGGAGATGTTCGTCGGGGTCGGGGCTTCGCGTGTTCGGGATTTGTTCAAGCAAGCGAAGGAAAAGTCGCCCGCCATCATCTTCATTGACGAAATCGATGCCATCGGACGTGCGCGCGGAAAGAACTTGTCCATGGGCTCGAACGACGAGCGCGAAAACACGCTGAACCAGCTGTTGACGGAGATGGACGGGTTCGGAACCAACAGCGGGGTCATCATCCTCGCAGCCACGAACCGGGCGGACATATTGGACAAGGCGCTGATGCGCGCGGGCCGTTTTGACCGCCAAATCTATGCGGACATGCCCGACCTGACGGAACGCAAAGCCATCTTCGAGGTGCATTTGCGTCCCATCAAGGTGGACAGCAGCATCGACATCGACTTCCTCTCGCGCCAAACCCCCGGCTTCAGCGGGGCCGACATCGCGAACGTGTGCAACGAGGCAGCCCTGTTCGCTGCGCGGAAGGGGCGCGATTTGGTCACCCACCAGGACTTCCTCGACGCAGTGGACCGCATCATCGGCGGGTTGGAGAAGAAGACGAAAATCATTTCGGAACAGGAAAAGAAGACCATCGCCTTCCACGAAGCGGGTCACGCGGTGGTGAGCTGGTTGGTCGAGCACGCTTCTCCCTTGGTGAAGGTGAGCATCGTGCCCCGAGGCCAATCCCTTGGAGCCGCTTGGTACTTGCCGGAAGAGCGCCAAATCACCACGACCGACCAAATCCTCGACGAAATGTGCGCCGCCCTCGGGGGACGGGCTGCGGAATCGGTGGTGTTCGATAAGATTTCTACGGGCGCCCTCAGCGACCTCGAGAAGGTCACGAAGCAGGCCTACGCCCTCGTGACCGTCTACGGTTTGAACGACCGCATCGGAAACATCAGCTACTACGACAGCCGCGGGGAGCAGAGCTTCACCAAGCCCTACAGCGAAGAGACCGCTCGCATCATCGACGAAGAGGTGAGCAAGGTCATTGAAGCGGCGTACGACCGGGCGAAGGACATCCTGAACAACAACCTCGAGAAGTTGACGGCCCTCGCCGAATCCTTGCTGAAGAACGAGGTGATTTTCAAGGAGGACGTGGAGCGCATCTTGGGCGCGCGTCCTTTCGCGAAGCCGGAACAGCCGGTAGTGGAAGCCGCGCCGAGTGCGGAAGCGCCTTCGGAGGAGGAGCAGGCCTGAGATGGCGCGGCTGAATGACCAAGAGACCCGGACCCGGGCACTTTCCGGGGCGGTTTTTGTGGTCGTCGTGATGGCGGCCATTGCGGGAGGGGCTTGGTCGAATGCAGTGCTTTGGGCGGTGGTGGCCGCATTGGGAATCCGCGAGGGCATGCGGGCTCAGCCGAAGGCTTGGGGACAGGTGGCGCTGGCGGTGTTGCCTGCGGCGGTGGCCATGGGGGCTTGGGGCTGGACCTCGGAGGGGTATGATCCGTGGCCGGTGCTCGCTTTTGTTTGGATGATTTGGGCGAACGACACGGGAGCATATGTCGTGGGCAAGCCGTTTGGCAAGCACAAGCTGTGGCCGCGGGTGTCTCCGGGCAAGTCCTGGGAAGGCTTCTTCGGGGGCATGGTGGCGGCGGCGCTTGTGGCGGGTGCGGTGTTCGGTTGGGAGTGGGCGGCGCTGGGTGCGCTCGTCGGTGCGTTGTCCACCGCGGGCGACTTGACGGAAAGTGCGTGGAAGCGGCGGTTGGGCTTGAAGGATTCCGGGCAGCTGATGCCCGGGCATGGCGGGGCGTTGGATCGGTTTGATGGATTTTTGTACGCCGCGCCCGCGTATTGGGCGTTTATGTGCATTTTCGCAGTCGCTTAATCGGCATTGACATGACGTTTCACAGAGAAGGAGTGGCCACGTTGTTGGTCGTGTTGGCGTTCGACGCCGTGGTGGTGAGCCTTGCGCACGCGTTCTTGCCGTTGTGGGCAGCGGGGGTGTTGGATGCGGGGGCGTTGGTGCTTTTGGCCTTGGTCATCAACTTCTTCCGTTTGCCTCAACGCCAAATCGGCGGCAGCCACCCGGGCGACGTCCTGTGCCCCAGCGACGGCAAGGTGGTGGTCATCGAGGAGGTTGAGGAGCCGGAATACTTCAAGGACCGACGCATCCAAGTGAGCATCTTCATGAGCCCGCTGAATGTGCATGCGCAGTGGGCTCCGGTGGCCGGTGAAGTGCTCGAAGCGCGCTACCACCCGGGCAAGTACCTCGTTGCGTGGCATCCGAAGTCGAGCACGGAGAACGAGCGGACTACGCACGTCATTGCGGGCCCCCACGGTCCGGTTTTGTTCCGCCAAATCGCGGGAGCCGTCGCCCGCCGCATTTGCTGGTACATGAAGCCCGGTCAACCCCTCCAACAAGGCGACGAGGTGGGCTTCATTAAGTTCGGTTCCCGCATCGACGTGTACCTTCCCTTGGATGCCGAGGTACAGGTCGAATTGGACCAGCTCGTGACGGGGCGCGAGACCGTGCTTGCCCGCATCCCGAAGGGCTAAAACGCGCGCGGCGAGATTGGAAGGATTTGCGTAATTTTCCCGCAACAACTTTCCAATCCATGAAACACATTTACTTCGCTTTGCTTGCGGGGGGGCTCACCTTGCAGGCCACAGCGCAGCAGGTGGGACCGGCTTCCGGAACCTTGGGCCAAGCCCCTCAGGTGGCTCCCGAAGCGCGCATCCCGCAGTTGCGTTCGGACTTTGCAGCAACGGATTTTGGCGACCGCCCTGCCCATCCGATTTCTGGAAGCGGCATCGGTCAGGCTGATCACGTTCAGGCGCGTCAGTTGGTCATCCAGCAGGAAATCATCGGCCAAACCCAATACGACCTGCAATCGAATGCGGCCGTCGACAACCGCATGTACGCCCGCGACAACGGTTCCGGCTTGACCCACGTGGGCGCCGCTTGGACCACCAGCTTGGAGGGCGGCAGCTTCCCCGATCGCGGAACCGGATACAACCTGAATGCAGGCGACACGTGGAACGAGGTGCCCTACGACCGGCTCGAGTCGATCCGCACGGGCTGGCCATCGTTGGTGGAAACGGCCAGCGGTCGTGAAATGTCCATCACGCACGCCGGCATCGACACCCCGTTGCACATGGCGTACCGCGAGGCAGGTGAAGCCACGTGGTCGGAAATGGACATCCCCTCGGATTTGACGGTCGGCAAGCTGTGGCCGCGCGCTGCCGTAGGAGGGCCCGATGGGAACACCGTTCACGTCATTTGCATTTCGACGCCTGAAGCGAACGGCGGTGCGTTGCTCAACGGCCAAAACGGTGCCCTGCTCTACTACCGCTCCCTCGACGGCGGCATGACGTGGGACATTCAGGACCAAGTGTTCGCCGAACTCGACAGCTCGGCTTTCTTGGCATTCACAGGCGACAGCTACGCGATTTCAGCCAACGGCAACACCGTTGCGTTCACGGCATTCAACGATTGGTCCGATTCCTTCACAATGGTTTCCGACGACAACGGCGACACGTGGACCTACCACACGGTGGTGGACTTCCCCGTGGACCTGTACGTCATCGATGACGGCTTGCCGGAAATCGGTGAGGACTGGAACGAGGACGGCGTCTTCCAGGAGTTCTTCAACACGGACGGTGCAGGTGCGGTTCTCGTCGACAACAACGGCGGCGTGCACGTGACGTTCGGTGCGATGTACTACATGGACGATGACACCACCGACGGAGGCCAGTTCAGCTACTTCCCGGGCGTGAACGGCTTGGAGTATTGGACGCCAGATTTCGGACCGGACAGCACGTTGATGATCGCGTACACGATGGACCAGGACGCGAGTGGCGCGTTGGAATTGACCGACGACATCGCCGCGTACTACGTGAACTTAGCGGGCATGCCGTCGATGTCGGTGGACGCCGACAACAACTTGTACGTGACTTACTCAGCGGTCATGGAGAACTACAGCACCGGCATCCAGAACTACCGGCACCTGCACTTGGTCCACTCGACGGACGGCGGTGTGACGTGGAACACGGAGACGCCGTGCAACTTGACGCCGGATGTGGACTTCGATGGGTACGAATCGGTGTTCGGGTGCTTGGCGCCGCATGCGGTGAATGGGCACTTGGATTTGGTATACCAGCGCGATTATGAGCCGGGATTGCACGTTCGTGGGGATGAAGATCCGATTGACATCAACGACATAGTGCACTTGCGCGTGCCGATTGCGGACCTCGGGGATTGCGTGGACATCGATTACGAAGGCGTGAACGTGGACGAGTTCATTGCCGAGGAGGACGTGTGGATGTACCCCAACCCGGCCACCGATGTGGTCGAGTTGATCGTTCACCGGAGCGGTGCGCACACCGTGCAGCTCATGAACACGACGGGCCAAGTCATCCGTTCGTTCCAAACCACCGACCTGGTGGTTCGGTTTGACGTTTCGGATTTGGCATCGGGCCTCTACTTCGTGGAGGTGTCCCAAGGAAACGCGAGCCGCACGCTGCGGTTGGCAGTGCGCTGAGCACACCGATTTTGAATGGAACGGCCTGTCGCGCGAGCGGCGGGCCGTTTCTGTTTTCTGTGGCGCGTAAATTTGCGCCGTGAACGTGGAAATCATCACCGTCGGGGACGAGCTCTTGTTGGGCCAAACCACCGACACCAACTCCGCTTGGATGGGCCTGGAGCTCGCCCGCAACGGCTTTGCGGTCAGCCACAAGGCGGCCATTTCGGACGAGCCCCAAGCCCTGCGCGATGCGCTCGATGCGGCCCTTGCTCGATGCCCAATCGTTCTCGTAACGGGCGGATTGGGTCCGACCTTGGATGACCGAACGAAACCGACCTTGGCCGGGTACTTCGGCGTTCCGTTGAAGCTGCACGAGCCGACCTTGAACGCGGTGCGTGCCTATTTCGATCGGCGTGGGCTGCCGTTCCTCGAGGTGAACCGATTGCAAGCCGAACTTCCCGACGGTCCGGGCACGGCCATCCTGCCCAATCCGCTGGGCACCGCCCAGGGCATGTGGTTCGAGCGGGGAGGAGCGGTGGTCGTGAGCATGCCTGGTGTGCCCCATGAAATGAAGGGGCTGATGACCGATGAGGTCATTCCGCGGTTGATGGAGCGGTTCGAGCGGCCGTTTCGCTACCACCGAACCCTGCTGTGCTTCGGCCGCGGCGAGTCGTATTTGAGCCAACTGCTCGGCGATTGGGAAGCGGAGCTCGCCGGCAGGGGAGTGGGGTTAGCGTACTTGCCATCCTTCGGCCAAGTGCGCGTGCGCCTCAGCGCTGTGGGCAGCGATGAGGCCGCGGTCCGGGCCTTGGTGGACGGGTGCGTGGAAGAGGCCGCTGCGCTGCTTGCGCCCCACGTCGCTTCCACGCGTTTTGAGCACGCCGCCGAGGGGGTGGCGGCGGCCTTGGACGAAGCGGGTCTCCAGCTCGCCGTGGCTGAATCGTTCACCGGCGGTGCCATCGCGTCCGCGCTCACCCACGTTCCCGGGGCGTCGCGGTGGTTCCGCGGCGGCATCGTCGCATACACCGAGGCCGCCAAGGAATCGCAGCTCGGGGTCCCCGCCGCGGTTTTGGCGGAACATACGGCCGTGAGCGCCCCGGTGGCAGAGGCCATGGCACGGGGTGCACGGGAGCGCCTCGGAGCGGACTGGGCCGTGGCCACGACGGGCTACGCCGGACCGGGGTCGGAACCGGAAGTCGGCACCGCGTTCATTTCCGTCGCTGGACCGACCGGCGCGACCACGACCAAGGAATTCCACTGGGGGCGATCGCGTGAAGTGAACATCCAGCGGGGCGTGACGGAGGCGTTGCACCTGATTTGGTTCCAATTGCGGGAAGCAAACGAGGATTGTCAAAAAAAGGTTGTTTGAAACCAATTTCTGTCGTTTCTTTGCGCTCCCTAAAAAGAGAAGCTATGAGCCGCGTTTGTCAACTCACCGGGAAGAAAGTGATGGTCGGAAACAACGTTTCCCACTCGAATCGCAAGACCAAGCGTCGTTTCTACCCGAACCTGCAAAAGAAGCGCTTCTTCGTGGAAGAAGATGGATCGTGGGTGACCCTGCGGGTCTCTGCTGCTGCCATCCGTACGATCAACCGCATCGGCGTGAAGGCCGCCATGGCACAAGCCAAGGACAAAGGCATCTTCATCGAGAAGTAATTCCCTGCGCTTTGCAGCGCAAAAAAAAGGCCACCCCGCTACGGGTGGCCTTTTTTCATGTCCACTCTTTCGTCAGTCCCCACCGAGGATGAGCGGCAATCCGTCGTCGCCCGAACCGATGACGACGACCTTCGTGTTGCTGCTGTTCGCCAGCTCAGCCGTGGCTTCGATGCCCTTCCATTTCAGCAGCTCCTCGCTGATGCCGGAAGACACGATTTCCTGAAAGTCCCGGATGCCCTCCGCCTCGATGCGCTTGCGTTCCGCCTCCTTCGCGGCCTTCTCGATGCGGAATTCGTACTCCAGCGACTCCTGCTCCTGTTGGAGTTTCCGTTCAATCGCCTCTTCGAGGGTGCGCGGCAGGCGGATGTTGCGGATGAGCACGTCGTTGAGCTGCACGTAATTGTTCGCCAGCTTTTCACTCAGTTCCCGCTCGATTTCCGATTGAATTTCCTCGCGCTTTGTCGTGTTGAATTCTTCGGGCAGGTATTTGGCGATGACTTCGCGCGCCACGGAGCGCATGGCCGGCGTGATGACTTTTTCTTCGTAATTGCGGCCGCGCTCGATTTCCAATTTGGACAGCAAGGCCAAATCCGGTTGGTAGAAAATCGTCATGTCCATCTCGATCTTCAACAAGTTCGAGCTCAGGACGCTCAGGTTTTCCATGCGCTCCTTTTGGCGAATCTCGTACTCGTAGACCTTGTTCCAAGGTGCCTTGAAATGAAAGCCCGACATCAGCGGAGCTTCCGTGGTGTCGACCCCGCCACCGAAGGTGTGGAAAATCAATCCCGCGTGCCCACTGGGAATGGTCACCGTCAAGGAGTTCCAGAAAAGTAAAATGGGCAGGAGGACGACCAAGGCGACCAGCAGGCCTCGGAACCGTCCGTTCAGTTGAGCTTGTGCATTCATGGTTCGAAGCTACGGAGGTTTGGTGCAACCTCCGCTGAGCCCAATCGCATCTCAGTAGCCCACTGTCCGGCGTCGGAAGACCCACTCCACGGCGAGGAGCGCCACGAGCACCCAAAGCACCCAACGGAGTTCCACGGCATCGCGGAGTTGGACCTCCTCATACCGAACCGGCTGCGCCCCGCGCTGCGCGATGAGGGCATCGGCGATGGCATCGGGTGAGGCCTGTTCAAGCGGACCGAGGAAGGCGCCACCGGAGCGTTCCGCCAAGCGCAGGAGCAAGCCGTGGTCAGCCCGGTCGGCGGTGTATTCCAAGGCTGAAGCCTCCACGGCGATTTCGCCACCGGTCCTCATCAGTTCACCCTCCAGCGTCGTTGAGGCTTCCCATGTGTACATGCCGGCGGGCAGCCGTCCCCAGTCGATTCGGTACCGTCCTCCGTCCTCCGCCATGACCCCACTCAGCTCGTTGCCTTCCGGCGTCGTCAAGGTCATTTCCACGCGGGCCCCGCTCAGCGGATTCAACGCAGCGTCGTAGACCTCGGCGGAGGCGATGAACGGGTCGTTGGACGCCAACCGGTTGGGGGCGTTGAGTCGGAACCGCCGCACGTCGGATCGCGAGGTCAGGAGCTGGACCGTGGAGGTCACCCAAGCGGTGAGGACCGGAGCGGCTTCGTCCCGGAGCCCCTCGCTCATCCGCCAACGCCAGTAGCCCGACCCCACGGAAAAGGCCCAGCGCCGTTCGCCGGACACGTTGCGGAAGGCCATCAGCGGGGTGTCCGAAACGAGATCGCCCAGCCGCACCTGCAGCGCAGGACTCCAGGCCGGGGACAGCTCCCAATCGCCCAAGGGAGCCACTAAGGGCGGCTCCAACCGGAAAGCCGATTCGGCCGCATCGGGCCATTGAAACAACGTGAACCCTTCCGTCGGTGCAGCGAAGGGCCGGTGGCTCAATTCACGGGAGGTGAAGGACGCGCCGAGGTTCAGGTTGGAAAACGCGGACAAGGAGGCCGCATCGGTGCCGAGCCACCAAACGGGTGCGCTGGCGCCGAGGATGTCTTGCACCCATTCCGATTCGGT
The DNA here is from genome assembly GCA_964390365.1 of uncultured Comamonadaceae bacterium. Classification (GTDB taxonomy): domain Bacteria; phylum Bacteroidota; class Bacteroidia; order Flavobacteriales_D; family Sanyastnellaceae; genus JALQTD01. Next base: position 10,845 of record CAYMHW010000044.1, read on the forward strand.
CAGGAGGTCGTGGGCGATGATGAGGTCCGCTTCGGCGAGGTGCGTGCGCCAGTCGGGGTGGGGGATGCGCTCGTAGTGGACGTGCACGTCGTAGGCTTCCTGGGCTGAAAGGGCCGCGATGATCCAGCCGAGGTCGGGGTGGGGGGCGCGTGCGGCGATGGCGACGGATTTTTGGCGTTCCAAAACGTCCACGTACACCACGGCCCGGTTGTTCGCGACCACGCGCTCGTCCTCGCCGATGGTGCACGCGATTTCGTAGCGTTGCGTGCCGATGCGGGTGGCATCAAGGAGCCAGGAGAGGCGCGTGACGGATTCGGGGGTGCGGGGCGTCCAGGTTTCCCGAGCGATGATTTGGCCTGCATGCTTCACCGTGACTTCCACGGGAACCGGCGCCTCCCCCCGGAAGCCCACCACGGCCTCGAGCGGAAAGCGGTTGCCCAAATACGCCACCCGGTTGCACGCCACCTCGCCCACCCAGCGGTCCGCGCGATTCGTCGTATCGCCCACCCCCACCGTCCACATCGGCACGCCCGCCAAGCCTTCCACGCCATACTCGGGGTCCATCCCGCGGTTCACCCGGCCATCGGAAACGAGCACAAGTCCCTTCACGTTGCGGTGCGCATACCGGTCCTTCACAGCCTCCAGCGCCGCCCCCAAATCGGTTTCATCCCCCGACCAGGTCAAATCGTCCGCCTCGGGCACCGCCTCGCCCGCAAAGCGCAGCACCGCAGCGTCGACGCCACGGTCCGCGAAAGCCGCCTGCATCCCGTCGGTCCACGCTTGCAATTCCGCGGCAACGGCTGCCGAATCGCCATCGAGCACCATCGACCGGCTGTCGTCAACGAGCACGACCGCAACGGGGCGCTCGATTTCCTCCGTGATTTGGCGAATCAGCGGCGCGAGGAGCAGCACGCCGATGGTGGCAAGCGCGGCAAACCGCAGCGCGCCCAAGGCCCAACGCCCGCTCCCCTTCAGCCCGCCTTCGCTGTGGTACACCCTGTACAGAGCCCAGGCCGCCAACGCCGCACCTGCAGCCACACCGGCCACTGCCCAGCCGCTGGCTTCCAAGACCCAGTCCCAGCCCATCTCCTTACGCCGTGATCATCCCGCCGTCCACGTTGAGGGTTTGGCCGGTGATGTAGGTGCTCATGTCGCTGCCGAGGAAGACGCAGAGGTTTGCCACGTCGTCGGGCGTGCCGCCGCGCTTCAATGGAATGGCATCGCGCCATCCCTGTACGGTCGCTTCGTCGAGCTTCGCGGTCATTTCCGTCTCAATGAATCCGGGCGCAATGGCGTTGCAGCGGATGTTGCGCGATCCGAGCTCGAGCGCCACGGATTTCGTGAAACCGAGGATGCCGGCCTTCGAAGCGGCGTAATTCGCTTGGCCCGCATTGCCTTGGACGCCCACCACCGAACTGACGTTGATGATGCTGCCGCTGCGCGCCTTCAAGAACGTGCGCAACACCGCCTTCGTCAGGGCGAAGCAGGACTTGAGGTTCACGTCGATGACGCGATCCCACTGTTCTTCCGTCATGCGCATCAGCAACGTGTCGTCGGTGATGCCCGCGTTGTTCACCACGATGTCGACCGTGCCAAATTCCTTCACCACGTCCGCCACGAGCTGTTCGGCTTCCGCGACCTTCGACGCGTCGGACTTGAATCCCTTCGCCACGCCGCCGCCCGCGGTCAATTCCTGTTCCAGGGCTGCCGCCTTTTCCGCCGAGCTGTGGTAGGTGAAGGCGACTTTCGCGCCGTGTTGGACGAAGTGGGTGGCGATGGCTTTGCCGATGCCGCGTGACGCGCCGGTGATGATGGCGACTTTTCCTTCTAAAAGCATGAATGCGAGTTGTTTACTTGTTGATTTAGACCAAATCCGCCGCCTCCGCAATGAGCTCCGCAATGTCCTTCACGACGATGTCCTCCCGCTCCGCATGCTTCACGCCGTCGGTCATCATGGTGTTGCAGAAGGGGCAACCGGTGGCCACGACCTTGGCGCCGGTTTCGAGCACGTCGTCCGTCCGGGCGACGTTCACTTCGCGGTTGCCCTTTTCGGCGTCCTTGAACATCTGTGCTCCGCCCGCTCCGCAGCACATGGCGTTCTGCTTGCAGCGGCGCATTTCAATGAGTTCGGCATCGAGCTTCGCGATGACTTCGCGTGGGGCGAGGTACTCACCGTTTGCCCGACCGAGGTAGCACGGGTCGTGGAAGGTGATGCGCTTGCCTTTGAATGGCTGGCCGTCCGCCATGCGCAGTTTGCCTTGTTCAATCAGTTCGCGAATGAACTGCGTGTGGTGCATGACTTCATATTGACCGCCCAGTTCCGGGTATTCGTTCCGGAGCGTGTTGAAGCAGTGGGGGCAGCCGGTGATGATGCGCTGGATGCCGTAGCCGTTGAGGACTTGGATGTTCATCGCGGCTTGCATTTGGAACAAAAACTCGTTCCCCGCACGCCGCGCCGGATCCCCCGTGCACGACTCCTCCTGCCCGAGCACCGCGAACGACGTCCCGGACGCGTGCAAAATCTTCGCGATCGCCTTCGTGATGCGCTTCGCCCGGTCGTCGAAACTGCCTGCGCAGCCGACCCAAAACAGCACTTCCGGCGCCTTGCCTTCGGCCGTCATTTCGGCCATCGTTGGTACGTGGAATTCCGACATCATTCAGTGATCCAATTGGCGCGGTTCGCGGCCGGGAAGGCCCACGGCGCGCCGTTGTTTTCGACGTTGTTGAACATGGCCGTGAGCGATTCCGGCGACTTGCTTTCCTCCATGATGAGGTTGCGGCGCATGTCGAGCAGGATGCCCATCGGGCTGATGAGGATGGGGCAGGCTTGGATGCAGGCCTGGCAGCTGGTGCAAGCCCAAATCTCTTCCTCCGTAATCCGAGCAATCAGCGGCGTTCCCCCATCGGCCTCTGCCCCCTCTTTCTGCTTGATGCCCGCGAGTTCCTCCGCCCGGTCCCGAACGTCCATCATCACCTTCCGCGGGGACAGGAGCTTGCCGGTTTGGTTCGCCGGACACTCGCTCGTGCACCGCCCACATTCCGTGCACGAATACGCTTCGAGGATTTGCTTCCAGCTCAAATCCGTCACGTCCTTCACCCCAAACGTCTCCGGCGCAGGCGCATCCGCAGGCGGCGCGGCATACGGATCCGCAGTCGGATCCATCATGAGCTGCACCTCCTTCGTCACGGCCTCCATGTTGGGCATCGTGCCCGATCCCGCGAGGTTCGCGAAGTACGTGTTGGGGAAGGCGAGCAGGATGTGGAAGTGCTTTGAATACGTGACGTAGACGAGGAAGGCGAGCACGCCGGTGATGTGGAACCACCACATGCCGCGCTCCACCGCGACCAACCCACCATCCGAAAGCCCCGCGTAAAGCGGCTGCAACCACTGGCTCACCGGAAACGCGCCTGCTTCAGGGTAGTGGGCGTCTCCGCGCACTTGCAGCAGGGCATCCGCCGCGTTCATGCTCAGGAAGGCGAACATCAGCGCGATCTCGGCGATGAGGATGAGGTTGGCGTCGAGCGATGGCCAGCCCTTCAACTCGTTCGAACGGAATCGGGCGATGGCGAGCGCGTTGCGCCGAATCAGGAACACCACGCACGCAACGAGCACGAGGAAGGCCAGGATTTCGAAGGCCGCAATCAGCCCGTCGTATCCGGGGATGCCGCGGAACACGCGGTGGCTTCCCGTCAATCCGTCCACTACGATTTCCAGCATCTCGAGGTTGATGACCACGAAGCCGATGTAAATCAGGATGTGGAGGATGCCGGCGACGGGGCGGGCCGTCATTTTGCCTTGTCCGAGGGCGACCCGGGCCATGGTCTTCCAACGGAGCGGGGTTTGGTCCGAAAAATCCGCATCCCGCCCGAGGCCGATGGCCTTCCGAACGAAGCGAATCCGCTGCGCGAACAAGGTGATTGCGGCAACGAGCAACAAAGCGAACAACACGATACTCAACATCGGTGAAGCGTTTCAGGGTTCAACATCGGCGCGGCAGCCGCTCATTCGTCGGCATCGCGCGCCTCGATTTGCTCATCGATGAGGTCGCGCAACCGCTTGATTTCTTTTTCCGACAACTTCTTCTCGTTCTTCTTGGAGAAAACAGAAACCTTCACGTAGCGCCACGGGTTCAAGTACAAATCGTTCAACAGGTACTGCAGTTCTTGGTTTGTCTGCATCAACCCGTTGTGCAACGAGTCGGATTGAATGAGCATGCCGAGGGAGCCTTCGCCCCGTTCGATTTTACCGGAAATGGAGGCGAAGTCCGCGAGGACCTTGTCCACGTTGGCGAGGGTTTGGGCGAAGTTCACGGCGGCGAGCGAGTCGCTGATGTCCGAGAAATTCTCCAACACGTTGGCCAAATCGTCGTTGTGGTTGCGCAAGGTGGTTGTAACGGATTCGACATTGTTGAAGATGCTGTTCAGCACTGCACGGTTTTCGGCGACCATGCCGTCGAGCTTGAGCGAGGTTTGTTCCAAACTCTCCACCGTCCGCTGGATGCTTTCAAACGCCGTGGGCAGACCCAGCGTCGCGTCCGCTTCGAACACGGCTTTCAAGTTCTCGAGGATGTCGTCGACCCCATCGATGAGCTGGTCCGTCTTGTTTTTCAGCGGCATGAGCTCGACGCGAACGGCGTCTGCGATGCCCATTTCGATGTCGGAAACCAACGTGTCGCCCGGCACCGCGAGTTCTGTACTTTCCCCCGCGATGAGTTCAATGGCCTTCGTGCCAAACAAGTCGCTCGAGAAAATCCGCGCCTTCGTGTCCTTCGGCACGCGCAAGTTTTCCTGCTCGACTTCGAAGCCGACGATGAGTTCCCCGCTGCCGTTGGCCGCGAATTGGACCTGCGTCACTTGGCCCACCTTGAAGCCGTTGACCAAGACCGGGTTCGAAACCGCCAACCCGTCGATCTTCGCGTACTCGGCGTAATAGACTTGCGACGTGCGGAACGGGTTGAAACCCTTGAGGAAATTGACCCCCAAGATCAACAGCGCGATGCCGACAACGACCAGCGTTCCGACCTTGAATTCTTGCGAGATTTTCGCCACGTGATTGGTTTTCCGCGCGTTGGCGCTCACTTTTCCCACGGTTCGTCGCCCTTGAACGGCACGACGAACGCGTCGGGAAAATTCCCGGCCCGAAGGATGCGCATGAGCGCTTCCGCTTCGGCTCGGGTTTGCGCGGCGCCTACCGCGTATTTGTAGAGTCCGTCGCGAATATACTCAACGACCACCGCCTGACCGCCGAAGCGGGGGTCATCTTGTGGAATCGGTGAAGTAGAAGCGCAAACCTGCACCCGGTAGACCACGGCGTCAGGTGCCGCAACGGCGTCAGGTGCCGCGGCAGGGGCGGGCGCGGGGTCCGGCACGCCGCCCGTGATGATTTCCGGCACGCTGCCGATGGGGTGGTGCGTGTCCGCGTAGTCGCGCACCGCCCGGAAAATCGCCGACGCCATGTAGTCCTTTCCTTGCTCGGATCGCAGGAAGTCCTCCTCGGCGGGATTCGTCAGGAAACCGAGCTCCACCAACACGCTGGGCATGTTCGTGAACGAGATGACGTAGTAGCCGGCTTGTTTCACCCCGCGGTCTTTGCGGCCGACCCGATCGCGGAACTGGTCCTGGATGGATTTGCCCAGTTCGAGGCTTTTGCCGAGGAACACGTTTTGGCGCAAAGCAAGCGCGATGTACGTGTCCGGATCCCGCGGGTCGAAGCCTTCATAGCGCTTTTCGTAATCGTCCTCTTGGAAGATCGCCGCGTTCTCCTGCATCGCCACGCGCAGGCTTTCTTCACTCTTGTGCATGCCCATGACGAAGGAAGATGAGCCGAGCGCGGAAGGTTTGGTGAAGGCGTCGCAGTGGATGCTGATGAAGAGGTCCGCTTGCGCCTCGTTGGGGATGCGGACTCGGTCCTGCAAGGTGAGGTAGGAGTCCCTCGTGCGCGTCATGATGACCTGGACGCCGGGCAGTTTTTCCTCGATGTAATGCTGGAGCTTCGTGGAGACGTCGAGGGTGATGTCCTTTTCCGTTTGGCTGAACCTTCCGGTGCCCAAATTCCCCGGGTCCTTCCCCCCGTGTCCCGCATCGATGACCAACACCATGCGCGGAGCGGCCGGCGTGAAGGCCGCCACTATGACAACAGATGCCAACAACGCGCTCAGCACCGCGCGTTTCGTTAGTTTTGGGAGCTTGTTCATGGCCTTGTCCAAATCTAATACGCCGTTGCACCCCCGATTCGTCTCCATCCTTCGGATTATCCCGCTCGCGCTGTGGATAATGGCGTCGTTCCCGGGGGCCTGCGGGGCGGCGGTTGCGGACAGTTCGGCCACGCCGGAAGTGCGGTGGAATGCGGCGGATTCGACCCTCGTCGATGCCGAAACGGGGGCGGTGCACCTGTACGGTCGGGCGTGGGTGGAAATGGAGGACTTGCGCTTGGAAGCGGAACGCATCGTGTACACGGCAGAGGACGACCGGGCGTGCGCGTTCGGTGTGCGCGACTCGGCGGGGGCTTGGCTCGGAAGGCCCGTGCTCCTGCAAGGGGACCAGCGGTTTGAGCAAGACTCGCTGTGTTTTGACCTCGAAACCCGCCGGGGATACAGCGTCCATGCGGTCACTCAGCAAGGCGAGGCCTACTTCCATGCAGGGGTGTCGAAGCGCCAAGCCGACGAACGCATCCACGTGGCGGACGGCATGTTCACCACCTGCGATGCGCCCAATCCGCACTACCATTTTCAGCTGAACAAGGCGATCATGATCCCGGGGGAGAAAATCGTGAGCGGGCCGTTTTTCATGAAGGTGCGCAAGGTGCCGATGCCGTTGGGCTTGCCCTTCGGTTGGTTTCCGACTGCGCCCGAGAAGCGCAGCCACGGCCTGCTGATGCCGGGGTACGGGGACGGTGGGGATTTGGGCTTTTTCCTGAAGGATTTGGGCTACTACGTGCCCATCGGTGATTACGCGGGGCTGCGGCTCGTGGGCGACCTGTACACGGGCGGGACGTGGGCGCTGCGATCGACGGCGAATTACGCGGTCCGCTACCGGGGAAGCGGCTCGTTGAACCTGAGTTTTCAGCGGCGGCGCGTGGGCTTCACGGGGTCGAGCGGTTTGAGCATTGACAAAACCTTTTTTGTGCGCTGGAACCACACCCGCGACCCGCGCGCTCGTCCCAACAGCCGCTTCAGCGCCAACGTGAACTTCGGGTCGAGCAACAACTTTCAGTCGAACTTGAGCAGCTCCCAAACCGAGTTCCTCTCCAACACCTTCCAGTCGAGCATCCAGTGGTCGCACAGCCTGCCGCGCACGCCGTTCTCCTTGGCGGCCAGCGCCCGGCACACGCAGAACTCGACGACCGGCAACGTGGACGTGACGGTGCCGTCGCTGACCCTCAACATGAACCGGTCGTCGCTCGCGAAGCTCGTGGGCTTGCCGCAGGGGCGGTCCCGCTTCATGGACGATGTGCAGCTCACCGCGTCGAGCCGGTTTGAACAGACGTTTTCGGCGCCCGACACCGTCATTGCGGCCGGGGCGTGGAGCGAGGTGGAGGCGCGCAATGGCATGAAGCATTCGGTGACGGCCACGAGTTCGATGCGGCTCGGTTTTGTGAGCATCACACCGAGTGCGTCGTACAACGAGTTTTGGGCGTTTCAGCAGGTGGATCAGCGGATTGTGGAGCAGGAGCCGGGCGTGTTTGGGGTGGTGGCTGACACCTTAGGCGGGTTCGCATCGACGCGGGATTGGCGGGTGAGCGCGAATGCGAGCACGCGGTTTTACGGGATGTTTCGGTTGGGGGCGAACAGCAAGGTGCCGGCCATTCGGCACGTGCTGAGTCCAAGCCTGGGGTTGAGCTACACCCCGGAGAACACGCGGACCCGGGAATTGACGCTCGGGGACGAGGTGGTGGAGTGGAATCCGTTTGGCCTCAATCGCTTCCTGCCCGGGGACATCCGCTCATCCGGCGCAGCCAACTTCTCCCTTTCCCAAAACCTCGAAGCGAAAGTGCGCAC
>CAYMHW010000045.1:0-18568 GCA_964390365.1 uncultured Comamonadaceae bacterium
CCTGGTTCAGGATTTGGATGTCGGACTTGGAATTGTACGACAGCGTGGCCGAAGGCGCTCCGTTGCCTGCGGTGACCGTGAGCGATTCGCCCCCGAGCGTCCGCTCCACGTGCTCCCCGCGCGACACGTCGTACCAACTCACGCGCAACTCCGGCAACGTGAACGTCCCGGTGGTCCGCGGAATCACGACGTAATGGAAGGTCCGGCTGCCCACTTCGCCCGCGTCCTCAATGCTGATGCGGTCCTTGACTTCCGGATCGAACACCTCGAAATCGCGCGGCCATTCCCACTTCGGTTCGCGCAGGAACTTCAGGTTCCCGTTGCCCTTGAATGCGATGTCAACGGTGAACGCTTGGTTCGCCTCGACCTCCAATTCGGACGCTTCGAGCTCCACGTCGAGTCGCTTGAAGGCGCCGAGGTGGGCGGCGGGCACCGGAGCCGGCAAGGGACTGACCCGAATGGTCACCGGTTCGGCCGCCGCGGCCACGTTGCGCCCGTTGAAAAAGGAGGTCCGTACATACCCTTGGAGGTCAAAGCCGTCGATGACGAGTTCCCCTGTTTGTTGCGGAAATAGAACAAACTTCCCCACCGTCGCCACCTGAATCCGCCGCCCGTTCAGCAAGCGCGGCTCGAAGCTCGGATTGGGCAAATCCACGGCCTCCTTCCAAAACCCGGTGAATTCCGGAATGCTGTAATCCCGTACATCGAGTCCGGACATTTGGGAATAAATCTGCAGCGTGGCCACCACGGGCTCCCCAACCACCACGTTGCGCTTGGAAACGTCGATGACCATGGCCACCTCCCGATCGAGCACGGCCGAAGCTCCCCGGCTTTCCGAAGATCCGTTGGGCTTTTTCACGCGGATGGTGAAGGCTTCGGTTTGGAACTTGCCTTTGTTCGTGTTGATGGAGTAGGCGGGAATGGCCACGTCCTGTTCCGCGGTCACGACGTAGGTGAAGGTGTACATGGCCTGGCTCGAGCGGCGGCCGTTGACAATGGAGATGTTGTTGCCCTTCGCTGGGCCGTAAGCGTACTTCAGTCCATTGATTTCAGGCACCGAAAGGTTCGAGTCGCAGTTGTTGAAGGTGAACGTCAGCTGCACGGACTCCCCGCGCATGACCGTGTTGCGGTCCACGGACAATTCCACCGAAGCGCCCTGCGCCCAAGTGCCGAGGCTTCCGATCAACGCGATCCAAAGCCACCCAATCCGCATCCATTTCATCTCGTGCGTCATCACCAGTCCTTTTCAATCGTTCGCCGTTCGCCACCGTTGCGTTGCTGTTGCAATTTGGCTTGAATGGCCGCTTCGTTGCGTTCCAAACTCTCTAAAATCCGCTCCATGTCTTCGGGCGAAATTTGGCCTTCAACGGGTTGTTGCTGAGGCTGTTCGCCTTGTTCGCCGGGCTCCTGTCCGCCCTCGCTTTGTTCCTGTCCGTTTTCCTGTTGCTCGTCGTTCTGATCCTGGTCGCCGTTTTCGCCTTCTTGCTCCTGTTGCTCTTGTTCGCCGTCCTGCTCTTCCTGCTCACCGTCGCCTTCCTGCTGGTCCTGATCCTGCTCGCCGTCCTGGTCCTGCTCGCCGTCCTGGTCCTGTTGCTGGTCCTGGTCCTGTTGCTGGTCCTGGTCCTGTTGCTGATCCTGGTCCTGCTGCTGCGCAAGCCGCATGGCATAGGCCAAATTGTACCGCGCCTCTTCATTCTCCGGATCCTCCCGCAACGCCTGCTTGTACGCCTGAATGGCAGGGCTGAGCTCGTTTTGCTGCAAACTCAGGTTGCCCAAATTGTGCCACGCCGATGACTTCAATGCGGGGTCGTCCGTGGCGCCGATGGCCTTGCGGAAGGCGGACTGGGCGCGTGCGGTGTCTCCGGTTTGGACGAAGGCGCGCCCAAGGTTGTATTCCGCCACGGCCGCGAGTTCCGAATGGGTGGTGCCCAGTGCGAACAAGCTATCGGCCGCACCCGAGTTCGCTCGGTACGCCTCGATGCCTTCGATGATTGCGGCCTTCGCATCGAGGTCGGATTGGGCGGTGGCCGCGACGGATGCCGTGCCCAGCAACAGCACCGCGACGAGTCGGAGGAGGAGTGGTCGGGAGTTCATCGGGCGGCGGGTTTGGGGTGACGTCCGGTTTGGCCTGCGTTGATGACCGCTTCGCCAAAAAGCAGCACCATCGCGGCCAAGAAGAACCACGAAGCGCGGTGCTCGAAATCGGTGTAGGCAATCTGTGCAACCTCCTGTTGTTCAAGCTGGTCGATGGCCGAGCGCACCGGATTTAGATCCACGAATCCCTTGCCGGCGAGGGTGAACGTGCCGCCCCCCGCATTCGCGATGCCGATGAGCATGTTTTCGTTCAGCGCAGTCACCACGGGCTTGCCATCCGCGTCGCTCTTGAAGCCGCGCGAATGCCCGTACCGGTCGAACAGCGGAATGGGGGCGCCTTCGAGGGAGCCCATGCCGATGGTGTGCACCTCGATGCCGTCGGCTCGGGCCGCTTTTGCCGCTTCCTCGGCGTCGTCCTCGTGGTTCTCACCGTCCGTCATCACCAGGATGACCCGGCTCGCAGCCGATTCCGCGTCAAACGATTCGGCGCACACCTCGATGGCGCGACCGATGGCCGTCCCTTGCGTGGCCACGAGGTCGCACGAGACCTGTTCGAGGAACAACTTCATCGCCCCGTAGTCGGTCGTGATGGGGCACTGAACGTAAGCTTCTCCCGCAAACACCACCAAACCCAACCGGTCGCCGTCGAGCTGGTTGATGAGCCGTTCGACGGTGCGTTTGGCGAGGCTCAGCCGGTCCATGCCCACATCCTCCGCCATCATGCTGTTCGACACATCGAGCGCCACCATGACGTCCACGCCCTCGGTGGTGATTTCCTTGAGTTTGGCCCCCACTTTGGGATCCAAAATCCCGAGCATCACCGCGGCCATGGCAAAACGCCAAACGAGGAACCGCCAACCATCGCGCCCCGGCCGCAGCCTCGGCATGAAGTCCGGAATCAACGTGCTGTCCATCAAGCGGTCCATCGCCCGGCGCTTCCATTCGAGGTGCAGCAGGAACAGCACGAGCATGACGGGCAACGAAGCCAGCACCCACACCCACGCCTCGTGTTCGAGCTGGACATTGGGCGCCACGCGTTGAATGGTCATCCATGCGGCGATGAGCAGGGCCCAAAACGCCAACTCCGCCAACAGCAGCGCCACCGCAATGGGATAGGTTCGGAAGGCAGACGGCGTGCTCATGCGATGCTGCGAATGAACAGGGTTCGACACAGGAATTCAGCCACCAATGCGAGTGCGGCCAACAGGGCAAACGGCAAGAACTCTTCGGTTTTTTGGTTGTACCGCAAGACGTTGAATCGGGTTTTTTCGAGTTCGTCGATTTCGGTGTAGATGGCGGCAAGCTTGTCTTCGTTCGTGGCGCGGAAGTAGCGCCCTCCGGTCTCGCGGGCGATGGTCTTCAACACGTCCTCATCGATTTTCACCTCGACCCAATCGTACCGGTAGCGGTTGCCGTTCTTTGCGACCGGGCTGCGCGCCTTGCCGATGGTTCCCACTCCGATGGTGTAGACGCGGATGTTGTTGAGCTTCGCGAGCTGTGCGGCGTCGATGGGTTCGATGGATCCGGAATTGTTCACCCCGTCCGTGAGCAGGATGATGACCTTGCTTTCCGCTTCGGAATCGCGGAGTCGCGTCACGGCCGTCGCGAGGCCCATGCCGATGGCCGTTCCGCCCGTAAGCAGGCCCGTTTCGAGCGACTCGATGCCGTTCATCACGACGCGTTGGTCGGTGGTCAGGGGCACTTGGGTAAACGCTTCGCCCTCGTAGGCGACCACGCCGATGCGGTCATCGGGCCGCGATTCCACGAACTGGACCGCCACTTCTTTCGAGGCTTCCAAACGGTCGGGATCGAAGTCCTTGCTGAGCATCGAGGCGCTCAGGTCAAGCGCCAGCACGATGTCAATGCCTTCCCGGGTCAAATCTTCAATGCTCGAAGAACTCTGCGGTCGCGCCGCCGCCGCAGCCAGCAGCAACAAGGCCAACCCCCGCAGCGCAAACGGCAACTCCGTCACCGCGTGCAACAACCCGCTCTGCGCTCCCCGCTCGGCCGGCAAATTCAGCATCGCCGAAGGAAAGCGTCCGGTGCCGAGTCGCCACGCCCGCAAGCCGATGAGCGCAATCGCCAGTCCTGCAAAGGCGAGGCCCCACGGCATCGCGAGTTCGAAGTGCTGGCTGGCGTACACCAAGCCCGTGGCTCCCGCCGCAACGGCGATGGCATGGGGGAGCAGGGACCACATCCACCGATTCATGAGGCCGATGGGGTTTCGTCCGCCGTGTGGCGGGTGCGTTCAACGAGTTCGATGGCCCGGCGCACGGAGCGCTCGTGTTCGGCCGCTTCTCCGCGGTATTTGGCGAACTTGACGAGGTCGGCGAGTTCGAGCACTTCGATGAATTGACGGCGCGCGTCGGGATCGAGGGCGACCGAACGGAGGGTGCGTGCGATTTCGTTCGTGGTTTGTTCGCGGGCGGGCACGTCGAAGCGGTGCTCAAGGTAGGTCCGCAGCGCGTCGCTGATGGCGGAATGGTGGCCCTTCGGGTTGCCTTGTTTCCAAACCGCGCGTTCTTGGATCTCCCGCAGCGCCCGCAACGCGAGGACGTGGGCGGGTTCGCGGGGCTGCTCCGGCTCGGCGGCCGCGCCCTCGGCGGGCACTTCCCGGTTTTTCCACCACCGCAATCCGCCCCACACCAGCCCCGCGATCGCGAGGGCGGCGAGCAGCCAGGGGAGGAGCCGGCGGAGCCGTTCGGCGAGGGTCCAGTCGACTTCGACGATGTCGTGGAAGTTCGCGATTTGGCCTTCATCCCCGAGGACGGGCGAGGCGACGGCGAAGAGCATGGGGTTCGAGAACAGGGTGTCGCCGTCGAGGACGAAGGGCAATGCCGGCATGCGCACGAGGCCGGAGTCCCAGGTCGTGACGCGCATGGATTGCGTGATGGCGATGGCGTCGCGGCCGTCGTCGAGGGTGACGAGGGACGTGTCGGCGGGGCGCATTTCGAGGATTTCCCAGCCGCCGGGCAGGGTGTCCTTCAGGACCGGCCATTCGAAGGCGGACGCGGTCAGGGCGGGGTCGCGGACGGTGGAGAGGTGGATCCAGGTTTGGCCTCCCAACTTCAACGCGGTCGTGTCCGCGCGCAACTCCACCTGCTGCGCCTGCGCACCCGCGGTCGCCCACAAGGCCGCAAAAAGCATCCACTTACCCACGGCGATCGAACAGTTGCATCAGCGGTTGGACATACGGTTCATTCGTCAGCAACACGGCTTGGTCAATGCCGGCGCGGGCGAATTGGGCGCGCAACGCTTCCTCGCGTTCGCGCTCTTGCTTTTTCAATTTCAAGCGGGCTCGGCGGTTCATCGTGTTGATCCACTGCGTCCGGCCCGTTTCCGGATCCGTAGCGGGCAGCCAGCCCACGGCGGGCAGTTCCCGCTCGACGGGGTCCTCCAACCGCAACGCCACGAGGTCGTGCCGCCGACCGGCCCGCTTCAACGCACCGTCGTACCCCTCGTCGCGGAAGTCGCTGATGAGGAAGCAAATCGCCCGCTTTTTCATGGCCTGCAGGAAATGCGACAGCGCCGCGTTCAAGTCCGTGCCCTTGCCCTCCGGCTCGATTTCGATGAGCTCGCGGATGATGCGGAGCACGTGCGACCGGCCCTTCTTCGGCGGGATGAACCGCTCGATGCGGTCGCTGAACAGGATGGCGCCGACCTTGTCGTTGTTGCCCATCGCGCTGAAGGCGAGCACCGCCGCGAGCTCCGTGGCGAGTTCCCGCTTCGATTTCGACCGCGTGCCCATGGCGTTCGACGCACTCACGTCCACCATCAAAAACACCGTCAACTCCCGCTCCTCCTCGAACACCTTCACAAAGGGCGACCCCATCCGCGCGGTCACGTTCCAATCGATGGTGCGGATTTCATCCCCGTGCTGGTACGCGCGGTTTTCGGCAAAGGCCATGCCGCGCCCTTTGAAGGCACTGTGGTATTCGCCCGAAAAGATGCGGTCGCTCAGGCCCCGCGTCTTGAGCTCCACTCGCCGCACCCGCTGAATCAACTCCGCTGTGTCCATGGTCGGGTCAAGGGACCTGAACGTGGTCCATGATTTCGGTGATGATCTGCTCTTGGCTGATGTTTTCGGCCTCCGCCTCGAAGGTGATGCCGATGCGGTGGCGCATGACGTCCATCGCCACAGCGCGCACGTCCTCCGGCGTCACGTACCCGCGGTGCTGCAAGAACGCATGGGCTTTCGCTGCCACGCCGAGCCCGATGGAAGCCCGAGGCGACGCCCCGAAGCTGATGAGCTGACCGAGGTGGCCGAGCCCCACTTCCTCCGGCGTCCGCGTCGCGAAGACGAGGTCCACGATGTAGCGCTCCACCTTTTCGTCCATGTAGATCTTGCGGACCCATTCGCGCGCGCTCAGGATTTGGTCCGGCGTCACCACGGCTTGCGGCTTGTGCATGCCTTCGGGCCGCAGGTTCACGCGAATGATCTGCTGTTCCTCCTCTTTCGTGGGGTAGCCGATGACGACCTTCAGCAGGAAGCGATCGACTTGCGCTTCGGGCAGCGGGTAGGTGCCTTCTTGCTCGACCGGGTTTTGGGTGGCCAAAACCAAAAACGGCTGCGGCAACTTGAACGTCTCCGCTCCAATGGTCACCTGCCGCTCCTGCATCGCCTCGAGCAGCGCACTCTGCACCTTCGCGGGCGCGCGGTTGATCTCGTCGGCGAGCACGAAGTTGGCGAAAATCGGTCCCTTCTTCACCGTGAAGCTCTCCTCGCGCTGGCTGTAAATCATGGTGCCGACGAGGTCAGCGGGCAGGAGGTCGGGGGTGAACTGAATGCGGCTGAAATCGGCGCGCACCGTTTCCGAGAGGCTTTTGATGGCGAGGGTTTTGGCCAAACCAGGAACCCCTTCCAACAGCACGTGGCCATTCGCCAACAAGCCGATGAGCAGCTTGTCCACCATGGCGTGCTGCCCGATGATGACCTGCTCCAACTCGCGGCGAATGAGGTCCACAAACCCGCTTTGCTCGCGGATGCGGTCGTTCAAAGCGGCGATGTCGGGGGCGCCGGTCGTCACGGGTTGCTCGGTGGCAACGGGGATGTGCGTTGAGGACAAATCTTCCATAGGGTGCAATTTTCAGCAACCGCGAAGATACTGTTCCGCCTTGAGGTGGTCGGGCGTGGTCGTTTGAAATCATGTTAATTTGGGGCATGGAAAATCCGTTGAGCCTGTCCCTGAGCACCGTCATCGAGTCGGTGGCGACCTTTCACAACGCATTCGGAATTCGGAACGCTCCTGCGCCCGAGGCGGCCCCGAGCCCGGAGACCATCGCGCTGCGGCACCGCCTGATGGCGGAAGAAAACGAGGAGTACCTCGAAGCGGCGCAGGCGGGCGATTTGGTCGAAGTGGCGGATGCCCTCGGCGACATGCTGTACATCCTGTGCGGCACCATCTTGCAGCACGGCATGCAGGACGTCATCGAGGAGGTGTTCACCGAAATCCAACGCTCCAACATGTCGAAGCTGGGAGCGGACGGGCGTCCCATTCACCGGGAGGATGGGAAGGTGATGAAGGGTCCCAATTACACGCGGCCGGACCTTTCGTTCGTCCTCGATCGGGTGGAGGCGTGAAGGACCGGGTTTTTCAATGGGCTTGGCGGCGCGCGGTGGCCGGCCGACCGGGTGCGTTGACCCGCGTGTTTTGGCTGTGGATTCCGTTCAACAAGCCGCACCGGTTTCGCATCGGCTCGCTTGCTGAAGGGGCGGCTTCGGTGGAAGCGCCTCCGCGCCGATGGAACCGCAATCACCTCGGCACGGTGCACGCCTGCGCGCTGGCCACCATCGGCGAGTTCGCGGCGGGGCTCGCTCTGCTCGGGGCATTTGATCCGAGCGAATATCGGCTCATCATGTCGCGCTTGGAAGTGGATTACACGCGCCGGGCGAAGGGCCGAATCTTGGCGGCGGCTGCGGTGGAATTGGTCACGCTGCGGGCGGACCTTGCGGCTTCAGGTGTGGCACTGAGCGTGGTGGAATCGGA
This sequence comes from uncultured Comamonadaceae bacterium, assembly GCA_964390365.1. Classification (GTDB taxonomy): domain Bacteria; phylum Bacteroidota; class Bacteroidia; order Flavobacteriales_D; family Sanyastnellaceae; genus JALQTD01. The sequence goes on from CAYMHW010000045.1 coordinate 8,082, forward strand.
GCTCCGCGATGGGGAGGGGGAGGTGGTCGCTCGGGTGCGCACGCATTGGCAGGTCAAATCCTGGAGCCAAGCCTCCCGCTAACGCAACCACCCCGTCACGGACCACCGCTCTGCGACGGCGGGCAGCACCTCGTGCTCGACGTCCGGACTGGGGAAGATCACGGTCCGCCCGTAAATCGGCTCGATGGTCTCTCGTGGCTCGCCGTTCGCACCGTACAGCACGAGCTCGCCCCCGCGACCGGGCACCCACTCCCGATTCAGGTAGGTGATGACGCTGAACTTCCGGGCATTTTTGTGCTGAAAGTCGTCGACGTGTCGGTCGTAGTGGGCGCCCGGCGGGTACACCGCGAACAAGAATTCGGACCGCCGGATCCCGGTGTAGCAGGTCCGGTTCAGGTAGTCCGACAGGTCGCCGACCACGTCGAGGAAGGCCCGCTGCGCCGGGTGTTCGGGCTCGTCGGGCCACCACTTGATGCAATCGGACCGGATTTCCGTGTGCACCACGGCTTGGCCGGCCGCGCCGATGGCGGCGGGACGGAGGGCGTCCTCCTCGCGCAGGTGGGCGAGGAGGTCGAGCAGGGCGGCCAGGATTTGGTCTGGGAAAAGGCCCTCAATGATGGCCCTGTCTTGCTCCAAAATCTGCTCCACAACGCGTTCAAAACGCTGCGCGGCGAGATCCATCAGAGGTGCAATTTTCAACCCGCAACGTTCGGCCAAAAATTCACCGGTTGATTCACTTTGGCGCACTTTTTGTTTCGCGGCGGCCGCCATGCCCCACGCCCCCATCCTCCGCTTCGCTGCGTTGCTCCTTTTCCTCGTCACGGCGCCCCTCGCCGCACACGCGCAGCCGGGCTGGAATCCGGACTCCAATGGCGATGGGGAGGTGGGCACGCGCGACCTCTTGGACTTGTTGAGCGTCTTCGGCGGCGGCTACGCGGTCGAGGCGCCTTCTGATTTGGACGACCCTTGCTCAGGCCAAACCGCACTTCGCCACCACCACCATTCCTACGCCCTCGTTCCCATCGGCGGCCAATGCTGGTTCGCTGAAAACCTCCGCACCACCGCCTACGCAAACGGCGACCCCATCCCGTCCGGCCTCTCGGCCAGCGACTGGCTCAGCGCCAAATCCGGCGCCCGCGCGGCCTACGGCGAAGGCGACTCGCGCGTCTACGCTGGCCTCGACGACCCCTCCGCGAACCAGGCGGCCTTCGGCTGGCTGTACAACAGCTGGGCGGTGGCGGACTCGCGCGGGCTGTGCCCCGCCGGCTGGCACGTGCCCTCCGCGGAAGACTGGTCCGAGCTGGTCGACGCCAGCGGCGGTCCCTGTTCCGCCGGCACTGTGTTGCAACCGCAATCCCCCTCCGACGCGGCATGCTCCCCAACCGGATTCAATGCCCTCCCGGGCGGCGGCCGCAATTACGGCGGGTTCTTCGGGTCGGGCGGCGAGGCGGGGCTCTTTTGGTCCACCGACCGCATCGACCGGCAAGTTTGGTACTTCCGTCTCGAGCCCGGCAACCCCGCGGCCGGTGGTGGCTGGACGAATCGCGGAATGGGCGCCTCAATTCGGTGTTTGAAGGGCTGAATTCCGCGGATTTCGGGTTATTTTTGCGCCTCGACTCGAAGCAGCCATGATCAACATTTCCCTCCCCGACGGCTCCGTCCGTCAAGTTGAGCCCGGTACCACCGCCCTCGACATCGCCACGAGCATCAGCGAAGGGCTCGCGCGCAACGTGTTGGCCGCCGAGGTCAACGGCGAGGTCCGCGATCCGCAGCGCCCGATTGAGGGGGATGCCACGCTGAAGTTGTTGACGTGGAACGACGACGAGGGGAAGCGCACGATGTGGCACAGTTCCGCGCACTTGCTCGCGGAGGCGTTGGAGGCGCTGTACCCGGGCGTGAAGTTTTGGGTCGGGCCGCCGTTGGAGAATGGGTTTTACTACGACGTGGATTTTGGCGAGCACACCTTCACGGACAAGGATTTCGCGAAGGTTGAGCAGAAGATGATGGAATTGGCCAAACAAAAATCGCCCTACATCCGCCAGGAAATGGGCAAAGCCGACGCCATCGCCTACTTCACCGAAAAGCAGGACGAATACAAGCTCGACCTGCTCGAAGGCCTTGAAGACGGCACCATCACCTTCTACACGCAGGGCAACTTCACGGACCTTTGCCGCGGGCCACACATGCCGCACACCGGTTTCGTGAAAGCCGCGAAGGTCATGAGCATCGCGGGCGCATACTGGAAGGGCGACGAAACGAAGAAGCAGCTGACGCGCGTCTACGGCATCACCTTCCCGAAGAAATCGGACCTTGCCGATTACCTCGTTCTGCTCGAAGAGGCGAAGGCGCGGGATCACCGCAAGCTCGGGAAGGAACTCGATTTGTTCCACTTCTCAGAGAAGGTGGGGCAGGGGTTGCCGCTTTGGTTGCCGAAGGGGGCGGATTTGCGGACTCGGCTCGAGGCGTTCCTCAAGGAAGCCCAGCGCCGCGCGGGGTACCAGCCGGTCATCACGCCGCACATTGGCAACAAGGAACTGTACGTGACGTCGGGGCACTATGCGAAATATGGGGCGGACAGCTTCCAGCCGATTCACACGCCGGCGGAGGGGGAGGAGTACCTGCTGAAGCCGATGAACTGCCCGCACCACTGCGAGATCTTCAAAGCGCGGCCACGCAGCTACAAGGACTTGCCGGTGCGCTTTGCGGAATTCGGTACGGTTTACCGGTACGAGCAAAGCGGGGAGTTGCACGGGTTGACCCGGGTGCGCGGCTTCACGCAGGACGACGCGCACATTTTCTGCACGGTGGACCAGGTGAAGGAGGAGGTCGGGAAGGTCATCGACTTGGTGCTGTACATCTTCAAGACCCTGGATTTCCACGATTTCATCGCGCAGGTTTCGTTGCGCGACCCGGAGAATCCGTCGAAGTACATCGGCAGCGACGAGAACTGGGAGAAGGCCGAGCGCGCCATCCAGGAGGTGGCCGACGAGAAGGGTCTGAAGACCGTGGTGGAGACGGGGGAGGCCGCGTTCTATGGGCCGAAGCTCGATTTCATGGTGCGCGATGCGATTGGCCGTAAGTGGCAGTTGGGCACAGTCCAAATCGATTACAACCTGCCCGAACGCTTCGAACTCGAATACGTCGGTGCGGACAACGCCCGCCACCGCCCGGTGATGATCCACCGCGCGCCCTTCGGTTCGATGGAGCGTTTCGTCGCCATCCTCATCGAGCACTGCGCAGGCAAATTCCCGCTTTGGCTCAACCCAGAACAGGTGAAAATCCTGCCCATTTCCGACCGTTTCAACGAATATGCGGAAGGGGTTTTAAAAGTGCTTGAAAATCACGATATTCGCGGCCTCATTGATTTGAGGTCTGAGAAGGTGGGCAAGAAGATCCGCGATGCGGAATTGGAAAAGGTGCCCTACATGCTCATCGTCGGAGAAAATGAGTCCGCCAACGGCACCGTTTCCGTGCGCAAGCAAGGGGAAGGAGACGTCGGTGAGATGAGCGCTGAGGACTTCGCCGCGCGGATCAACGCGGAGGTGGCCGAAATGCTCAAACAGAATTGATTGTCCAACTAAAACCTTGAAGTTATAGCTATTCGCAGAAAAAGATCCTCCTTTCGAGGAAGGGTTCGCCAAGAGGATCCCCACCGGATCAACGATAAGATCACCGTATCCACCGTCCGCGTCGTCGGAGAAAACGTGGAGCCTGCGGTGATGTCGCTGTCTCAGGCTTTGGCCCTGGCGCGTGAGATGGAATTGGATTTGGTCGAGATTTCGCCCAAAGCCGATCCTCCCGTTTGCCGGATCACGGAGTACAAGAAGTTCTTGTATGACCAAAAGAAGAAGCAAAAGGAAATCAAGGCGAAGCAGACGAAAGTGACGGTAAAGGAAATCCGATTCGGCCCCAACACGGACGACCACGATTTCCAATTCAAACTGAAGCACGCCCGCAAGTTCCTTGAGGAAGGCAGCAAGTTGAAGGCCTACGTCTTCTTCCGCGGCCGGACGATCGTCTTCAAAGAGCGCGGAGAAATCCTGTTGCTCAAGTTTGCCCAGGAGCTCGAAGACGTCGGGGTCGTGGAGCAACTGCCGAAGTTGGAAGGAAAGCGCATGACCATCATGTTCAATCCGAAGAAGAAATAACTACCACCCAAATAAAGATCCGAGGCCATGCCGAAGATGAAAACCAAATCAAGCGCGAAGAAGCGCTTTAAGTTCACGGGGACTGGAAAGATCAAGCGGAAGCACGCCTTCAAGAGTCACATCTTGACGAAGAAGGAGACCAAGCAGAAGCGGAACTTGACGCACGCCACCACGGTCGACAAAGCCGATGTGGCGAACATCAAGCGCCAGCTCTGCTCGTAATTCCGAGCTTTTCAAACCATTCCCTGGTTTCACGTTAACCCGACCCCTGGCTTCAAGTCCGCTTGATCGCGGCGCCAATGGTCAAAAAACTTCAAGAACATGCCACGTTCTAACAATGCAGTAGCGTCGAGGGCCCGCCGTAAAAAGGTCCTCAAGATGGCGAAAGGGTACTACGGTGCCCGTAAAAACGTCTGGACGGTCGCGAAAAACGCCGTCGAAAAAGGCCTCCAATATGCTTACATCGGCCGGAAGCAACGCAAGCGCGCCTTCCGCTCCCTGTGGATTCAACGGATCAACGCCGGCGCTCGCGAGCACGGAATGTCCTACAGCGTCTTCATGGGCAAGTGCGCCAAAGCAGGCATCGAGCTGAACCGCAAGGTCCTCGCTGACTTGGCGATGAACCACAAAGAGGCGTTTGCCGAAGTGGTCAAAAAGATTTCATAACGTATTACCGGGTGGTAATTCGACGGGGCGTCCCTTGCGGGGCGCCCCGTTTTTTTATGCGCTCCTTCCGACGGCCACCGCTTCGCCGAGCCCACCTCAACGGTTAGAATCGAATGCAAGCTAGCACGTCGTTCGATCGCTGGAGTTGAAATCCCCACTTTGCCGCGCTCACTCCGCGTCACTTGTTAAAATCGGATCCAAGCCGGCGAGTTGTTCGATCGCTGGAATTGAAATCCCCACTTTTTCGCCCGATCATCGGCCTCCTAGCGTTGATTTCATCCCAATCCGCCCGATCCTCCCCAAAAAGTGGGGATTTCAATCATAGCGGACAAACCAATCCACCCGTGAAGATGCGATTGCGCGCCTGGAACGCCTCCAGTCGGCGTCCAACCACCGCTGATTATTCAAAGTGGGGAATTCGCTCCCAGCGCCTCACGACTTATTGGTTCGAGACGACCTTGTACGTCGGGTCCTCGTAGTGGTTCACGTCGATGATGGCATCCGCCCGGTCGAGTAACCGCTGGCAGTCCTCCGACAAATGCCGCAAGTGCACCTTTTTCCCGGCTTCGGCGTACCGAGCGGTCAACCGGTTCAGGGCTTCGATGGCCGACATGTCGGCTACCCGGCTCTCCGCGAAGTCGATGACGACGTGTTCCGGATCGCCCGCGACGTCGAACTTCTCGGCAAACGCCGAAGTGGAGCCGAAGAAGAGCGGACCGTAGATTTCGTAGTGCTTCCAGCCTTGGTCGTCCACCCGCTTCCGCGCCCGGATGCGCACCGCATTGTCCCATGCGAACACCAGCGCGCTGATGACCACTCCGATGAGCACCGCCAAGGCCAAATTGTGCAACACCGCCGTAATCAGCGTCACCGCCACCATGATGAGCACATCCGACGTCGGCATCCGGCGGAACGTCTTCAGCGACGCCCATTCGAACGTCCCGATGGCCACCATGATCATCAGGCCCGTCAGCGCCGCCATCGGCAACTGCTCCACGAGCGACGCACCGAAGAGGATGAAGACCAGCAACATCGTCGCCGCCACGATGCCCGAAAGCCGGGCCCGCGCGCCCGAGGACACGTTGATGAGGGATTGGCCGATCATCGCACAACCGCCCATCCCGCTGAACAGTCCGCTCAGGATGTTCGCCGAGCCTTGGGCGATGCACTCCTTGTTGCCGCGGCCGCGGGTTTGGGTGATTTCGTCGATGATGTTCAAGGTCAGCAGGCTCTCGATGAGCCCCACGCCCGCCACGATGAGCGCGTACGGCGCGATGACCTCGAAGGTCTCCCAAGTCAGCAAAACCTCTGGAAGGTGGAAGGGCGGGAAGCCGCCTTGGATGGAGGCGAGGTCGCCCACCGTTTTCGTGTCCAGCCCGAAGAGCTGCACGATGCCAAAGATGACCAGGATGGCCGTCAGTCCGCTGGGGATGGCCTTCGTCAGCCGGGGGAGGAAGGCGATGATGGCCATGGAGAGGAGGACCAGCCCGCCGAAGATGGCCAGGGATTCACCGCGGAGCCAGTGGCCGTCGTTGGTTTGGAATTGCGTGATTTGGCTTCCGCCGATGATGATGGCCAGCCCGTTCACGAAACCGAAAATCACGGGCTGCGGCACGAGGCGCATCAGCTTGCCGAGCCGGAGGAAGCCCGCGCTCACTTGAAGGATGCCCGCGAGCACGATGGTGGCGTAGACGTATTCGATGCCGTGGGATTTGACCAGTGCGGCGATGACCACCGCGACTGCACCCGTGGCGCCCGAAATCATGCCCGGCCGGCCGCCCAACACGCTCGCCACCAAGCCCATCACGAAGGCCGCGTACAGTCCCGTCAGTGGACTCAAGCCCGCGATGAGCGCGAACGCCACTGCCTCGGGAATGAGGGCCAGCGCCACCGTCAGGCCGCTCAGGATTTCGAGTTTGTAATCGACGGTTTGGCGGAAATCAAAAAGCGCAAGTTTCATCGGGCGGAATTGAGCGCGCGAAGATACGGCTCACGCCTACACGCCTCGAATCAAAGCGCCTTGAGCACCCGGCCTTTCGCAATCGCCGCCTCGGTGTAGTCCGGTTTCAGCCGCAACGCTTCGTCGTAGTCGGCGAGTGCTTCCGCGAGCCGGTCCATGCTCTCCCGCGCCAGTCCGCGGTTGAAGTAGGCCTGCTGGTAATTGGGCAAGCGCACAATCGCTTTGGTGAACGCCGAGTCCGCGGCCGCGTAATCCGCCCGGTACTCCAAGTGGATATAGCCTTGGTTGAATGGGGCCGTAGCGTTGTTGGGATCGAGTTCGAGGATGCGGTCGTAGGTGGCCAACGCCTCGTTGAGGTCGCCGCGCTCTTGCAGGTGCATAGCGAGGTTGTAATGGGCCTCGACGGATTTGGGCCGCAATTCGATGGCGGAGCGGTAGTATTCTTCGGCGAGGATGTCGCCTTGGCTCGCGCAGAAAAGTCCGAGCGCAATGAAGCCGTCGTAGAAGTCCGGGCGCACCTCGACCGCCGTGGCATAGGAGCTGCGCGCGAGGTCCACGTTGCCGAGCCCTTCGTAGAGCTTGCCCTTCATCCAGTACGCCTCGTGCAACTGGTCGTCCAATTTCAGGGCGGCGTTCAGGTCATCGAAGGCCCGCTCGACCTGACCGAGGTGGATGTTCATTTCGGCCCGGCGCAAGCGGCACGCAGTGGATTGCGGCGCATTCGCCACGCACCGATTCAGGACCGACAGGGTCGCTTCAAAGTCGCGCGCGTTGTAGAGCAGTTCTGCCTTGTATTCCCAAGCCTTCGCCGCTCCGCTGTCCGCCCGCAAGGCCAAGTCCAGATCGCTGATGGCCTCCGAGAACAGCCCTTGCTCAGCGGACCAAACCGCCCGAGCCACGTAGGGATCGGCGTCGTTGGGCGCGGCGGCGATGTCGGCCGTCAGGGCCACCCAGGTCGAGTCCGCTCCGGGAGCGGATTCTGCGGCTGGGGGCGCCGGGTCCGTGCACCGCGACAACACGACCCACCACGCAACCACCCCGACCGAAAGGCCGAGGTGGTTCGCGATGCGAAAGGCATTGACTTTCATGAAAAACGGGTCACGCCAGGGCTTCCTCCGCCACTTCCGGGGTGGTGCCGGCGATGGCGTGCTTGATTTTCGTTTCGAGTTCTTCCATCAGCTCGGGGTTGTCCTCGATGAGGGTGCGCACCGCGTCGCGGCCTTGACCGAGGCGGGTTTCGCCGTAGCTGAACCACGAGCCCGACTTCTTGATGATGTTCAGCTCCACGCCGAGGTCGATGATTTCGCCGCTCTTCGAAACGCCCGCTCCGTAGAGGATGTCGAATTCCGCTTTCCGGAAGGGGGGAGCCACCTTGTTCTTCACCACCTTCACCTTTGTGCGGTTGCCAAGGATTTGGTCGCCGTCCTTGATTTGGGACGAGCGGCGGATGTCGAGGCGAACGGAACTGTAGAACTTCAGGGCGTTACCGCCGGTCGTGGTTTCGGGGTTGCCGAACATCACGCCGATCTTTTCCCGCAGCTGGTTGATGAAGATGCAGCAGCATCCCGTTTTGCTGATCGAGCCGGTGAGTTTCCGGAGGGCCTTCGACATGAGGCGCGCCTGCAGGCCGACGGACGAGTCGGACATTTCGCCTTCGATTTCCGCGCGGGGCGTGAGCGCTGCCACGGAGTCGATGACGATGAGGTCGATGGCTCCCGAGCGGATCAGGTTGTCCGCGATTTCGAGGGCTTGCTCGCCGTTGTCGGGTTGGGAAATGAACAGGTTCTCCGTGTCCACGCCGAGGTTTTCCGCGTAGAACTTGTCGAAAGCGTGTTCCGCGTCGATGATGGCACAAATGCCGCCCTTTTTCTGGGCTTCCGCGATGGCGTGGATGGCCAGGGTCGTTTTACCTGACGATTCGGGACCGTAGATTTCCACCACCCGGCCGCGCGGATACCCGCCGATGCCGAGCGCCAAATCCAACGAGAGCGATCCCGACGGGATGGCGTCCACCTTCTCCACTGCCTCATCTCCGAGCTTCATCACCGAGCCCTTCCCGTAGGTCTTGTCCAAGCGGTCCAGGGTCATCTGGAGCGCTTTCAGTTTTTCGTTATCTGCCGCCATGGGTTTTGATTTTGAGACGAAGTTATTCCACCCACATCGTAAAGGATTTACGAACTGCCGGGAATTTGTCCACGATGGTCGGGAATTTGTGAATGTCGCTGAAGTCAGCTGAGGCCGAAGCCTGCGAGGACCTCGGCGGTGTGGTCCTTCGTGTTGGGTTTGAGGATGGTGTGCGCGATTTGGCCTTGCTCATCGATCAAAAACGTGGTGCGATGCGTCCCATCGTACTCCTTCCCCATGAATTTCTTGCGGCCCCAAACCCCAAAAGCGTGGTGCAACGCGTGGTCCGTATCCGCCGCCAAATCGAAGCCCAAATCGTACTTCGCAATGAACTTCAAATGCGACGCCGCCGAATCTTGGCTCACGCCGAGCACCGCAATGCCCTTGTCCGTCAGTTCGTTGAGGTGCTCGTTCAGGTTGCAGGCCTGCGCGGTGCAGCCGGGCGTGTTGTCCTTCGGGTAGAAGTAGAGGACGAGTTTGCGCCCTCGGTAGTCGGCGAGTGTGCGCGTGCTGCCGTCGTGCAAGGTGGCCGTGAATTCGGGGGCCGGTGTGCCGGCTTGCAAAGGTGCTGCTTCCATGGTGCTGAATTTTTCAGGCCAAATTACTTCACGCCCCTTACCCGACCTCAACCACCTCGCCAAAAAGCCCCAATCCCCGCGCACCTTCAACGAAAAAAAAATGCCGCCCAACCGGGCGGCATTTTCGCACACATTTTAGGGGCCTCAGGGCACCACCAAGGTGAGTTCATCACCAAAAACCAACGTGAAGGATCCCGGTTCCAAGTAGTACAAACGGTAGTAAATCGTCGTGCCCGAAACGTAATCACTCAGGTCAATCGCTTCTGCGAGTGAACCGAAGGGCAGATTTGAGCGCACCATGGTCGAGGTCCAATAATAGTTGAACTCATCAATCGGCGAAGTGCCATAAATAAATCCATTCTGTAGGCTTGGACTGTTGCTTTCACTGATGGTCCCGCGGAGTGTGGCTGAAGCGGACGTTACATCGGTCGCGGCTTCGGTGGTCAACTGAACCGAATTCTCCATCACGCATCGCACCGAGCGCCCATCCTTTGAATTCATCGTTAAGAATCCAAATTGCGGATCCTGCCACGTGGATATGGGGTTCCAGATGTGCATGGAATTGGTCGCTGCAGATACGACAGTCGCTGGGCTTGACACCCAAACGGCCGCCACATCGCCGACTTTGCCAGAACGCGTGCTCGCTTGGTACACAAAATCCGGTCCGAATTGCCCGGTTGCGGATCTGTACCCACCTGCAAGCCATTGCAGGGAGTCCGCAAGGGAATGTTCAGGATCATCGATGTTGGCGTAATCATTCAGTGCAAGTCCGAGGGAGGACAAATCGCTCATGTTCCGGTTCGACTTCGTCGCAGACCGCCATCCCGTGGGACAGATCCCGCGCGCATCGAGCACTGCCAATTCGTTGTACAGCATGCCGTATTGAGCGTTCGTAACAGCGTCGTTGTCGTAGTAACAGCGGGCGCCTGCAATGGCCTGGCTCCATTCGGTGTTGCCGGTAACCTCGGGGATGTCGTCGTTGTTCGCGTATTTCGTGGTTCGCAGGTTTTC
>CAYMHW010000046.1:0-17997 GCA_964390365.1 uncultured Comamonadaceae bacterium
CGGTCGCTCACATAGCGCTGGGAAACGCCGTTGAATCCGACCTCGACATCGAGGAGGGCATCGGGTTTGGGCTGGAAAACCTCCCCGAGGGTGTTCAATCCGAAGGCAATTTCTTGCGTGGACCGCCAATCGGTTCCGAGCGCTTCTGCCAACTCGCGACCGAGTTGCGTGGCCGACTCCCGCTCGCCACAACGGTGCAGGGCCTCGACCCACATGGCCAAATCCCGCACGGAGCTGCCGAACGTGTAATACCGGTGGGGGTCGTCGCCGTTCGGCTGCGCGCATTGGCCGATGAGTTCCTTCGCCAACCGCGATTCCCCCGCCGCCGCATACGCCGCCGCGAGCGTGAACCGCGCCCGATTGGAAAGGTTGGAACGGTTCATCAACCGCGTCATCGCCCCGAGTTCCGGCTGCTGAGCCAGCGCGAGGACGTACAGCCGATACGCTTGGGTCTGGTCGCTGCTTCCCTCGTGCGCCGTCCAATTCCGCGCTGCCTTCCGCTCGTGTGCCAAGTGCGATTTCAGCATGCCCGCAGGCAGCTCAAACCCGCGTTCTTGCGCAGAGACTAAGAAATGCCCGACGTAGGTGGACGCCCATTCATGTGCGACCGTGCTCGAAGGCCAATACCGGAACCCACCATCCGCCAATTGCCGCGTGCGCAACCCATTCAACGCGGCCACCACGTGCTCACGAGCCGAGGCGGCTTGCTCCGCATCCAGCTCCATCCAATCGCCCATGTTGAGCTGAGCGAAGCCCCTCGACGTGATTTGTTCCGTGCAGCCGTGCGGGTAACCCAACAGGTACTCCAAGCGCTCGCTGAGGCGAAGGCTGGGCAGCTGGCTGATTTCGACCACTGCGCCGTTGCTCGTCGGAATGCCCATCGGCTCGAGCTCCGTTTCAAAGCGACCGGCATCGAGGAAGGTGGTGGTGCTCCAGTGCTCCTTCGAGAGCGGATGCCGGACCACCACGCGTTGGGCGTCCGTACTGGTGAGTCCTGCGGCCTGAGCCGTTGCGGTGAACGTGGCGGTGCCGACCGCGCGCTGCACCTTGCCTCGAAAGTACAGGGTTTGCTGGCCCTCTTCGAGGAACCGAACGGTTTGTCTTTCCGACTCCAATTTCACCAAGTCGTTGGATTGGACCTTGACCTCCACCGTTCCCAGGTTCTCCTTCATGGCAAAAACCGTCACCGGCAACACCACCGTTTCCTCGGGAGCGAGTTGCCGTGGAACCGTCAGCTGGGCCATCAGGTCCTGCTTGACGCGGACGTTCGCTTCGGCACTTCCGGAGGCCCGATCTGCGTTTGCAGCCACGACCATGACCCGGACATTTCCGATGTAATTCGCGATCGGAAGGGTGTGCGTCCGCTGCTCTCCGGCCCCGAGCGTGAAGGGCCCCAAATGCGTGACCACCGATTTGAACCGGTCGGAATTGTCCTCTTGCTCCCGCAACAGCGCAGCATCGCCGCCCACCGCAAGCACCCGCTCAAGCCGCCCGCCGAACGCATTCATGACCCATTCGTACAGGTCCCACGTCCGCACGCCCAGCGCCTGGCGCTTGCTGAACGCCGCATGCGGGTCGGGGGTCTTGAAGTTCGTGAGGCCCAACAGGCCTTCATCGACCACCGCCAAGGTGTACTCCATCGGGGCGCCAGAACCTTCTCGCACTGCCACCTCGAGGGTGCTGTTGGGCTTGATTTCATCCGGCACCGTCAACTCCACTTCGAGCAAGCGATCGGGGTCGATCACCTCGATGGGAGCGATGCCGTAGAGCCGAAGGGGCAGGTCGTTGCTTTTTCCATCGAAGGGCTGGATGATCATCGCATGGGCATAGATCGTCGGGGACATCTCCGCGGTGAGCGGGAAGCGGACGGTGGTCGTGCCTTGGTCGGTATCGAGGATTTGGTCCCAAACCTGATCCCGTCCATTCTCCAAACTCAGGAGCAATCGCCCGCCCACCGCGCTGGGCACCTTCAACGTAACCGTCTCCCCGACTTCGTAGCGCTCCTTGTCGAAACTCAAGGAAATGACGCCCGCCCCTTCCTCGCTGGCCCGATTGGAGCGGTCCCGATCGCTCGACCAATCGAAGTAACCGTAAGCATTCGTTCGATGGCTTCCCTCCAAGTCCGTCACCACCACCATCACACGCCCCCAATCCTCATCGTCCACCTGCAGGCCTGCACGGCCTTGTCCATTCCTCAACTCGACCTCCTTGGACGAAATCAACCGCATGGCATCGGAGTTCAAATAGGTGGACTGGCCGTTGCGCCGGCTCCACCACCAGTTCCACGTCAAGGCATAAACGTCCACTTGAACGCGCCCCGGAGCCAAGCGCCCCTTCGCATCCACCCGAACCAGCCCGACTTCGTGCAATTCGTTCGTATTCAACCAACCGCGGTCGCCTTCAACGGGCATTTGGATGCCGACATAGGCGGCGTGCGGGTGCAGCGGAAGGGTGTTCGACGCCACGCTGAATCGGCCACTCGGCTCGTACACGCGCGTGTACCCCTTGAACAGCAAGGGACCGGGTTGCTCCTCCATGTTGCCGAGTGGGATCGTGGCGGTGGTTTGGCCCAAACCGTTCAACTCGCCTTCCGCCAACACCTCATCCCCCAAAAGCCCCACCTCCTGGAGGTCGTTGAAGAAGTCGAAACTCGGCCAATCCTCCTTGAACGCCGCGGCATCGCGGACCAACGAGCCCTTGATTTCGTACCGAAGATGCGGGGCCTTCGCGCCGGTCAGCCACTCCGCGCTCAGCCGAGCGTCGGCGCTTCGGTTTTCCACCTTGAGGAAGCCGTCCTGGGGGGCCTCGAGGCGCACGTCAAGGCGATTCGGCTGAATGGACTCGATGGACAGCGACTTGCTGAACGTTTTCGACCCGACCACCAACTCGGCTCGGTAACGGCCCGTAACCGCCTCGCGATCGAGGGAAAACCCGAGGTTGAACATGCTGCCTTGGCCGCGGGTCAAGACCTTGCGCTGAACGAGTTGATTCGACGGGGAGTAAATGTTGAGGACCAACGGGTGGTTCGGCGGAAGCGGATTGTGCGAATCTTCGAGGATGGCGTCGAGGTGAATCGAATCACCCGGGCGCCAAATCCCGCGCTCCGCATACAGGAAGGCCTGGATGCCATCTTCCACGTGCTCGCCCCCGACTTCGAACGCGGAAACGGACAAGCTCGCCCCGCGATCGAGTTTCAGGTACGCCCTCTGGTTTCCGACCGACGCGACCGCGAGGAAGGGGCTGCCGTCGAGGGGGAGGCTGGCTTTTCCTGATGCGTCGGTGGTTGTGCGGGCCATGGTTTGGCCTTGATAATTGCGGAACTCCACTTCCGCACCCGCCTGTGGAGCCCCTGAACTCAGGTCGCTGACGTAGGCGTGCCACGCATCACCGCCGCTTTTTACGATGAGGCCCACATTGGACACGAGGACGTTCTTGTAGGCCTTCCTGCTCGCCGTGTAGTAACTGACGTGGCAGGGATTGTCGCGCTCGCTGTACCGATAGCCGGGTACCCTCCACGGGTCCCAATAGTCCTCGTAGAACACGTCGGGATCGGGCGCCTCCACTTCCGGATCTTCCGGGTTTTCTGCGCACGGGTATTGGCTGTAGGAAGGGCGAAAGCTGAGCTCGAGGCGGTAGATGGCGCCGGGTTCCCGTTGCACGATTTGGTCCAAATCCAGCCCAAAATTCTTCCAACGGCCACCCTCCATCCCATCGAGTTCCATCCGCCGCTCGGCAATCGGACGCGCGACACTGCGCAACGCATCGTCGCCCGAAATGGAATTCTCCTGAAAAAACTGCAGGACGTTGTTCTCGTAAATTTGATACACCCGCACATCGATGGCGCGCAGGTTCACCGCGGAAATCGGCACGACGGCATCGCCGGTGCCCGCCACGATGTTGCCCGAAGAAGCGAACCGGACCGCGGGCTTTTCCGCGTTGAAAAACACGCTTCCGTTGCAATCCATGCTCAACGCCTCGCCCCGAGAACTCCGAAGTCCTTGAGCAACCCGGAACGACACATGGCCTACGAGCGGTTCGGCAGGGCGCAACGTCACGAGGGTGCCACTGACCTCCACGTCTTCCACGTCTACCCCGTTGATTTGGAACATGCCTTCGAAGCGCTGCCGCGTGGCCACCGGGCTGGAAAAGAACAGCCGGAGGTCTTGATTCGGCAACTGGGAAGCGAGTTGGTCCAGGAGCCGGAAATCGCTGATCGATGGCAAAATCAACGTATCCAACGGCTCCCCGCGGTCCGTCACCACGAACCGCTGCTCGTCCGCCAACCGCCTCATAGAATCCACGTTCATCGTGAACACCTTCGCCCCGGCATCGCTTTCCCATTGAATGCGGTCCGCATCGATGCCTTCAATGGCAATCCGCTTGGACACCTCCTCGATGGTGCTGACGTCATTCGCAAGCAGGGTGGTCTGCAGTCGATTCCACGTGAAATCCGCTTGAGAGTATGGATGCAGCCGATATTCGCGGAGTTCGAAGCCCTGCTCAATGGTCTGCACGTTGAAGGCCAAATCCCGAAAAGCCGCCGGCACCTCCTTCAACTTCCCCAAATGAAACGTCACCTCATAAAGCGTTCCTGACGCCAGGGGCGGATCCGGCAAAAACGCCAACGTGTTGCTCGACTTCCAAACCACCTTGCCCTCAGCAGCGGGCTTGAACGAAAAAACCTCCTCCTCCAATTCCGTTCCCGGCTCAATCCCCAACGCCAAATCCTCAACGAGCCGAACCACCACTTCACCGCTTGCCGAAACGATGCCCGCCGTGTGCTCAAGCACGTACGCCTGCGCGGCCGGGTCCATGTCCCTTAATTCACCCGTTGATTCGGTGCAAGAAATCAAAAAGAAAAAGAGTCCCGCAACAAGGGACAACGGCAAGGAACATGTTTTCATCAGGTCGAGTGGATTCGGGTCTTGAGCGCCGGCATATTAACTGCAAATCCTCGATGATGTTGCGTGTTCACGTGGATTTTTTTTGAATACCAATCCCCGGTTTCAACGCACGAAAAAAGGGACCCGGATTCGGGTCCCTTTTTCAGGTTGGTCGTGTTCAATGCCTGTGGAGCGCGATGCCCCTTGCAGCTTAACGCTCGATGCCCTTGTGGCGGCGCTCGCTGCTCACCGTGAGCTTCTTGCGGCCCTTGCGGCGACGTGAAGCCAATACGTTGCGGCCGTTGGCAGAGGCCATGCGCTTGCGGAAGCCATGCTTGTTGCGGCGTTTCCGTACGGAGGGCTGGAATGTCCTTTTCATATCGAGCTGTTTCTACCGGCCACGGCGTTCTTTTCCGTTTTCGGGAGGGCAAAGATAGACGAAGTTTTCACGAATACCAAAACCCGAATGTGAATTTCTTTTCCCGTCCCCGCGTTGGGGGAAAATCAGCGGCAACCGCGCGTTCGGGCGCTGCAAAGGTCGCCTAATTTTGCACCATGGCAAGGCACCAACCCGATCCCGACGGCAAGAAATTCGAATGGAAGAACTGGTCGCGGGTCAAGCGCGTCGGCCGCTACCTCCGCCCTTACGCGTGGGGGTACGCCGTCGGCATCCTCATCATCTCCGTCAGCAGCGTCCTGACGCTCTTCGTCACCCGCATGTGGGGGCAGCTCGGGGGCGTGGGCGTCAGCGGGGAAGCGAGCGCCGGGCCGGACATGCTCGGGGGGTTGGGCATCAACATGGGGGATTTGCAGGCGATTGGGTGGGCGATTTTGGCCATCCTCGGCGTGCAAGCGGTGCTCAGCTTCATCCGCGTTTACCTGTTCGCCCACATGACGGAGAACATGATGCTCGCGATGCGGCGGGATGCGTTCCAAGCCGTGGTGAGCCTGCCGATGTCCTATTATGACACGCACAGTGTGGGCGACTTGAACAGCCGGATTTCGTCGGACATCACGGCCGTTCAGGATGTGTTCACCACGACGTTGGCGGAGTTGTTGCGCCAAATCATCATCGTCATCGGAGGCATCGCTGCCCTCCTCTACTTCTCGGTCCACCTCACCCTGCTGATGCTGGGGACGCTGCCGGTGATGATCTTGGCCGCGATCGGGTTTGGCCGGTTCATCCGCAAGCTCTCGAAGCGGACCCAGGACCAAGTCGCGGCCTCCAACAGCATCGTGCAGGAATCCCTGACCGGCATGGTGAGCGTCAAGAGCTTTGCGAACGAGGCGCTCGAAATCCTGCGGTACCTCGCGAGCATTCGGGAGATCCGGACGTTGGCGATGCGCGGGGCGATTTGGCGCGGGGCCTTCGCGTCGTTCATCATCCTGTTCATCTTCGGGGCGATCACGCTCGTCATCTTCCGCGGGGCCGATTTGATGGCCCAAGGCGGGCTGGCGTCTGAGCACTTCTTCACGTTCCTGCTCATGACCGGCCTGGTGGCGGGCTCGATCGGCGGGTTGGCGGCGCAGTTCAGTGCGCTGCAGCGGGGGTTGGGGGCCATCGACACGTTGATGGACCTGCTGCACGAAGAGCGGGAGCCCGTTCGGACGGCGACGGAATTGCCTGCGACCGGCAGCGAGGCGGAGCACCCGAGCGATTTGGAAGGGGCGGCGCGGGATTGGCTGCAACCGGCTTCGGTGCCGAAGATGAAGGGCGAAGTGACCTTCGACGGCGTGGCGTTCCATTACCCGAACCGCGCGGACGTGCCGGTGCTGCGCAACCTGAACCTGCGCATCGCGGCGGGCGAGCAGGTGGCGCTCGTCGGCCCCTCAGGAGCGGGCAAATCCACCATCGCCTCCCTCCTCCTGCGTTTCCACGCGCCCACCGCGGGCACCATCTCTGTGGACGGCAAGCCCCTTTCCGACTACCCGTTGACGAGCTACCGTCAACGCATCGCTTACGTGCCGCAGGAGGTCATCCTCTTCGGCGGGGACATCCGCTCGAACATTGCCTACGGCAAGCCCGGGGCGACGGATGCCGAAATCGAGGCGGCGGCGCAGCAGGCGAACGCACACGACTTCATCCTCGGCTTTCCCGAGGGCTACGCCACCCTCGTCGGCGACCGCGGCGTGCAGCTCAGCGGCGGCCAGCGGCAGCGGATTGCCATCGCGCGGGCGATTTTGCGCGATCCGGATTTGCTCCTCCTCGATGAAGCCACGAGCGCGCTGGACACGGCGTCCGAGAAGGAAGTCCAAATCGCACTCGAGCGCCTCATGGCCGGCCGCTCGAGCCTCGTCATCGCGCACCGCCTCTCCACGATCCGGCACGCCGACCGCATCGCCGTCCTGAGCGACGGGGCGGTCGCCGAAGAGGGCACCCACGAGGAACTGATGGCGGCGGGGGGGCTGTACCGGAATTTGGTCGAGAACCAAGAACTCATCAGCAATTCCTGACCCAAGGACCCGCGCAGATTGATTAACTTGCAACGGGTGGGATTCGCCATCCATTTGCAAAAAGACATTTCATGAAGCGTGCGCTGATTACGGGAATTACGGGCCAAGACGGCTCGTATTTGGCTGAATTGTTGTTGGAAAAAGGGTACGAAGTGCACGGCATCAAGCGCCGCGCTTCCCAATTCAACACCGACCGCATCGACCACATCTACCAAGATTTGCACACGGCGGGTGCGCGGTTTCGGCTCCATTATGGGGACTTGACCGATTCGACGAACCTCATCCGCATCATCCAAGAGGTGAAGCCGGACGAGATTTACAACCTCGCGGCGATGAGCCACGTGAAGGTCAGCTTCGACACGCCGGAGTACACCGCCAACGCCGACGGCATCGGCACCCTGCGCATCCTCGAGGCCATTCGGATCCTTGGGATGGAGCGGGACGTGCGCTTTTACCAAGCGTCCACGTCGGAGCTCTACGGGCTCGTGCAGGAGGTGCCGCAGTCGGAGACGACGCCGTTTTATCCGCGCAGCCCGTATGGGGTGGCGAAGTTGTACGGGTTTTGGATCGTGAAGAACTACCGCGAGTCGTACGGCATCCACGCGTCGAACGGCATCTTGTTCAACCACGAGAGCCCGCGGCGGGGCGAGACCTTCGTGACGCGGAAGATCACGCGGGCGGCGGCGGCGATTCACCTCGGATTGCAGGAGCGCCTGTACCTCGGCAACCTCGATGCCCAGCGCGACTGGGGGCACGCTCGGGACTACGTGGAGGGCATGTGGCGGATGCTGCAGCAGGACGAGCCGGACGATTACGTGCTGGCGACGGGCCGAACGGTTGCGATCCGGGAGTTCGTGAACCTGGCCTTCGCGGAGGTCGGCATTGCGTTGGATTGGCAGGGCAGCGGGGTCGACGAAATCGGGGTGTGCAAGGCAACGGGGCGGACCTTGGTTGCGGTGGATCCGCGGTATTTCCGGCCGGCTGAGGTGGATTTGTTGGTGGGGAATGCGGCGAAGGCGAAGCGGGTTTTGGGCTGGGAAGCCACCACGAGCCTTGAGGAAATGTGCAGCGAAATGGTCGCATCGGACATCGAACTGTTCAAGCGCAATGAACTGCTCAAAGCGGGCGGTCACACCACCTACATCCCACAGGAATGAACGGATACGCGAAGGGACTTCAGCAATACCGGGCGGCGCTGGCCGACGTCGATGCGGCGCGGCAGGCGTGGCCCGAAGTGCGGGCGTTGTTGCAGCGCACGTTGCACGCGATCGGATCGGCGGAGCAGTTGGCTTGGGAAGTGCAGGTGAACGACGTGTTCACACATCGGGAATCGGTGATCGCCACGCTGGGCCGGCGCCCTTCGCCCTTTCAATACAATCCCGAATCGCCGCTCAATCAGGTGATGAAGAACGACCAGGTGCTGCACAAGGAGCATGGCACGCTGGTGTTTTCCCAGATGACGAACGGGCGGGTGGCGGCTTGGATTCAGTTTCCCCAGTGCGAGCAATTTGCCAGCGAGTCGGATGAAACCACGCGGGTGCTGGGCATCGGTGGTGCCGAGGATTGGGACGAAGCCCGCATCCACCGGGTTGTGGGCGCGTTTTTCGAGGCGTTGGCGCATTGGGAATTGGACACGCAAGCCACGGATTCGCCTGCGCCGGTGGGCTTTCAAATCAACCGAAATGAAGCGCCGCCTGTGAACAGCGCGGAGTCGCAGGAGTAATTATACACTAGGAATTGGTCGTGATTATATGCGATTTTGTCGTATATTTATATCATGACGTGGACGAAATGCATGCTTTTGGTGGGTGCGTTGCTGGCGTTGGGGCGGGGAATGGCCCAGGATGAACCCGTGGTGCTCGCGGAAGTGGAGGAGGAACTCGTGTTCGGGCCGTTGGTCGCGCCGGAGGAGGTGTCGGAGCGGGATGGATTGGCTTACCAAACCACGCCTTTCGATTGGGGCGTTGCGCCCTTGGGACCCATGGATGCCGATGCGTGCGCCTACGCGTGCACCCAGCTGAGCGGGAAGCTGATTTGGCCGTTTGAGATGCAGGTCGCCGCGCGTCCCGTGCAACGCCACCTGATCCGGATGGGGTATCGGCCGGATGCGGTTTGGGTCGACACGGGGAAAGGACCGGAAGCCCGTCCCCTGCCCTACGACGAAAACGCGAAGGCCATCCGCGTCAAGCGGACCGCCTTCCAACCAATGTGCCTCTGCTCGGGCGCGATCATCAATTGACGCGCTCCGGCCGCAACTCGCCGGCCAAACGCTGAACTTCAATCGACGCGGCATTCCACGCCGCCAACACTTGCAAGCGGCTGACTTCCGCACGGAGCAATGCCAATTGCAACTCCCGCACATCCAAGGACGTCAAGGCGCCGAAGGTGTACCGGTCGGACGCGAGGGCGACCAAGGCTTCCGCATTCTCGACGGAACGATTCGCCAAGGCATGGAGTTGCGCTTGGGATTCGAACCGATCGACCGCATTGCGCAGCACGAGCAGCGTCGACTGGACTTGGTTCGCCGTGGCCGTGGCCGCGAGGTCGATTTGGATGCGCGCTTGGTCGATGGCCCGCTTCGTTGCGCCCCCGTTGAACAGGTTGAAGTTGAGGGTCAGCGCCGCGGAACTGTTCTTAACGCGGCTCTCGGCTGTGAGGTCGCCAATGGTCAGGGCGTTCGATTGGTCGCCGTAATTGGCGGTCAGGCTGAGGACCGGATAGAGCCGCGCTTGGGCTTGGTCGAGCTGGGTTTCCGCGAGGGCTTCACCGAGCAGGGCGTTGCGAATGCTGGTTTCGGATTGCGTGATTTGGCCTTCGAGTTGGGCCAAATCCGGCAACGCCCCAGGCTCCTCCAACGCCGACTTGAACACCCAGTCCACCTGCTCCTCCTCGCCCATCAGCATGTTCAAATTCCGAACCGCCGCGCGGCGAGCCACCTCCTGCTGGATCCAAGCGGAACTGTCCGCGAGCAAGGCGTTCTCGAATTGCAGCCGGTCGAAGGATCCCGCAGCCCCCACCGCTTCCCGGCTTTCGAGCCAGTCGATGCGGTCTTGGGTGAAGCGCATCGAACGCGCAAGGACTTCGAGCAACGCGTCCTGTACCAAGACGGCGTCGTAGGCCTGGAGCACGGCTTGGGTCGTCTGCTCAACGAGCAGTTCCACTTCACCGCCCGCTTGGGCTTCCAACAGGTCGAGGGCGCGCTTGTTCGCGAACATGCCCAAGCCGTCGAAGAGCGTCCAACTCGCTTGGCCGCCCACGTTGAATCCAGAGGACTCAATGCGCTCCTGGACGAAGGACGTGGGGTTCTCGCGCTGGTCGGACACGTTTGAAGAAGGCGTAGCCGTGAGGGTCACGCGGGGCAAGGCCCCTGCCGCGCCCCAGTCGTTTCCGGCGGCGGCGAGGTCTGCGCGCAACTGGACGAGCTTCAGCCCGTAGTTGTGTTCGAGGGCCCGAGCCACTGCGGCCTCCCGCGTCAAGGCCTCCTGCGCAACGAGGGACGTAACGGACGCCAAAGCAACGACGAGGAACGCCGTGGGAAGGAGAAATCGCTTCATCGTATTCATCAGTGGTGGGTCATGTCGTCCAAATCCACCAGCTCCCTGCGAGCCGGCTCTGCTTCTGTTGCGGTCAGCCAGTCCCCCCGTTTGACCCACACCCAAGACCGGTGCAACGGATTGATCCACTGCAAGAAAACGGGCAACAAGATCAGGATGATGACCGTGACAAACAGCAACCCAAACGCCACCGAAATGGCCATCGGAATGAGGAACTGCGCTTGGAAGCTCTTGTTCAGCATGAGCGGCGCCAGGCCCGCCACCGTCGTCACCGACGTCAGCAAAATCGGCCGGAAGCGCGACATCCCCGCCTCCCAAATCGCCTCACGCACGTCCATCCCCTGCTTCAAGTACCCGTTGTACGCCGCCACGAACACCAGCGCGTCGT
Organism: uncultured Comamonadaceae bacterium; assembly: GCA_964390365.1. Taxonomy (GTDB): domain Bacteria; phylum Bacteroidota; class Bacteroidia; order Flavobacteriales_D; family Sanyastnellaceae; genus JALQTD01. The sequence goes on from CAYMHW010000046.1 coordinate 11,280, forward strand.
TCACCAAGATGCCCACGAGCGCCAGCATCCCGAGGATGGAGAACAGGCTGATCTGTGCGTCCATGAACCAGTGACCGAGGCTCACGCCGATGAGGCCGAATGGAATGAGGCCGAAGACCGCGAGCCCTTGCAACGGCGACCGGAACGTCAGGATGATGATGAACAGCATCAGCGCGAAGACCAGCGGCATCACCGCTTGGATGGAGCGCTGGGATTTCGCCTGCTCGCGGTTTTGGCCTTCAAAACTGGCGGTGACGCTCGGATAGTGGGCCAAAATATCAGGCACCACCCGCGTCCGAATGTCGGCGTTCGCATCCGTAGCCGACACCCACGGCCCGGCCAAATCCGCGCCCACCTGCACCTCGCGCTGGCCGTACAAGCGGTTGATGGCGCTGACCCCCCGGCCGATGCGCAGTTCCGCCACCTCCGTCAGCGGCACCAACGCCCCCGTCACGGTGCGCACCCGGAAATTCTCGAGCGCCCCGACGGACGCCCGGTCCCGTTCGTCGATGCGCACCCACACCCGCACCTCGTCGCGGCCGCGCTGCAACCGCTGCACCTCCGAGCCGAAGTAGCCCTGCCGGATTTGGGACATCACCTCAAGTTCCGTGAGCCCCAGCTGGTAAGCCCGCGGCTTCAACTCCACTTCCACTTCCTGCGCCCCCTCTTGGTTGTTGTCGGTCACGTCCTTCAAATCCTCGCGGTTCAACATCGCCTCCTTCAGCTCCTTCGTCGCCGCCTCAAGCGCCTTCAAATCGTTCCCGAGGAGGGACACGGAAACCGGCCGCCCAAAGGGACTGAACGCCGCAAAGCTCAGGTTTTCCGCACCGTACACCGGTCCCACGCGCTCCCGGATCATCGCGCTGATGTCGGTCGACTGCATGCCCCGCCGCTCGCCGTCGAGCAACTGCACGTTGATGAGGCCGTTGGATGTGGACGGGCCGAGTCGCTTGTCGACGGCTTGGATCATTTGGAGCCCATCCTCCCGCTGAGCGCTCAGTTCCTCGTTCACCTCCCACACCACCGCTTCAATGCGGTCGAGTTGGGCCTTCGTCACGCCTTCTCGCGTGCCCGATTGCATCGCCAAGTTGATGGTCAAGTTGTCCCCTTCGATGAACGGGAAAAAGGTCGTCTTCACAAAACCGCCCCCGATGAGCCCGGGCACCGACACGAGGAACACGAATCCGATGATGGCGAACATGATCCACGGCATCCGCAGCGAGAACCTCAAAGCGGGTGCGTACACGCGATCCCGCAATCCTTCCATGAAAGCCCGCATGGCGCGCTCCAAGGCGTTGGGCTTGAAATCCGCGCGCAACGCACGCGAGTGGCCGATGTGCGCCGGCAAAATCAACGCCCCTTCGACCAGCGAAAACACGAGCGTCAGGATGATGACCTTCGCCATGTCCGTGAAGAAATCCCCCAGCCGCCCTTCGATGAAGAAAAACGCCGAGAAGGCCACGACCGTCGTCAAAATCGCCGAGAAGACCGCCGGCAACACCTCCAACGTCCCATCGATGGTGGCCCGCATTCGCGACGCCCCCCGTTCGTAATGTTGGTAGATGTTCTCCGCGATCACGATCCCATCGTCCACCAGGATGCCGATGACCAAAATCATCCCGAACAGCGAAATCACGTTGATCGTGATGCCCACATAATCGGCCACCAAGAACATGCCCATGAACGACACCGGAATCGCCAGCGCCACCCAAAACGCAATCCGCACGTTCAAGAACAACGCAAGGAACAGCACCACGAGCAGGAAGCCCACGACGCCGTTGCTGACGAGCAAGTCAATCCGCTGGTTCAACACAACGGACGAGTCGCGGATGACTTCGATGCGCGTGTCGCCTCCGCGGGCGTTGTACGCGTCGATGTAATTGCGGATGTACTCGGTGATGACCAAAATCGATTCCGAGTTCAAGTTGTTCACGGTGACCACCGCCGCCGGCGCCCCGTTGAACCAATTCCGGGACGGGTCGTTGTCCGCCCACCGGTCCACGACCTCCGCCACGTCCGCGAGCCGAACCACCCGGCCTTCTCGGTCCGCCCGCACCACGATGTCCTTCAGTTCCTGTGCGGTGTATTCGCGGTACCGCCCGCGAATGATGAGCTCCTCGCTCGCCGTCTTCAACCGCCCGCCCGTGGCCTCGATGTTCGCCGCGCGCACCGCCGCCGTCACCTGCGGAATCGTGAGGCCCAGTTCCATCAGCGCGTCCTCCCGCAACCGGATCTCAATCTCCTCCTCCGGGAACCCGCTCAACGCGATCTGCGAAATGCCGTCCACCGCGCGCAGCTCCTGTTCAATCAGCCGCGCCTCGCGCTTCAGCACCCGCAGGTCGTCCACGCCCGTGATGGCGAAGGTGAAGGCCACGCCCACCGCGTCCTGCTTGAAGACGATGGGCGGCTCCATGCCCACGGGGAAGCTCGCAATGCGGTCCACCGCGTTCTTCACGTCCTGGAGGATTTCGTCGGTTTCGCGGGCGTCCAGCACCTCGATGGTGATGTTGCCGGCGTTCTCGTTGCACACGGATTTGACCTGGTCCAACCCCGCAATCCCCTGCAAGTTCTCCTCGATTTTTGCCACGATGCCTTCCTCGATCTCCTCCGGCGAAGCGCCCGGATACACCACTTGCACTTGGATGGTTTTCGACGCGACCTCGGGGAAGAAATTCGAACGCAGGTTCGTCAAGCCGACGTAGCCCCCGATGAGGATGGCAATCATCAGCATGTCGCCGGTCAAGTTGTACTTGACGAAGTAGCGGATCAAGCCCTGCATCACTCGGCGATTTTCACGGCCATGCCCGGATAGGCGCCGTTGACCGGTTCTGCGAGCAGCATCGTGCCCGCTTCAAGGCCCGTGATGATGGCCGTATCAACGGCTCGGAAGGCCACCTGCACCGGACGTTTCACTAGCTCCGCTTCCTCGATGGTGAAGACCGTACCATCGGGCTGGACCAAATCCAACCGCACCGACATCGCCTCCGGCACCGCGCCACTGCGAATCGTTCCGCTCAGATACCGGCCGTCGCGCAACGTGGCGCGGCTTCCGTTCACGGGCGTTACCGCGCAGAACACGCTGGCGCTTTGGGTCGAGGGATCGACGTTGTTCGCGATGCGAAGCACCTCGCCAGCGGCCACCACTTCCCCCGATTCCTCCACGAACTCCACGCGGTCGGCAGAACGGATGCGGTCGAGGTAGCGGGCGTGAACGGCGGACTTGACCTCATAAGCGTCCTCCCCCACGAAGGTGCCAACCGGCTGACCCGCCCTCACCAGCGCGCCCGGCTGCACCGTGGCCGAAGTCACCGTGCCGTTGAATGGAGCGCGGACCGTGTACTTGTCGAGTCGCTCCTCCGCAGCTCGGATGCTGTGGAAAGCGCTCAAGATGCCGCGATTGGCGAGGAAAAGTCGTTCGCGGTCGCTGGTGAATTCCGGGAGCGGAGCGAGCACCTCATCGACGCGGAAGTTCGTGACGTACTGTTGCCAATTGGGCCACGCGTCGCCATAGTCGAGGCGCAAATCCGCGAGGCTCGTGCTGAGCAATTGCAGCAGTTGGCTTCGCTGGGAAACGAGGGCGGCTCGGGGTTCGCTGTCATCGAGGCGGAGCATCGCGTCGCCTTGGCGGTAGCGGGTTCCTTCTCGGAATTCTTTGCCTCCAAGGGCGAGGACGCCGTTCACCTCGGCGAACACGTCCATGCGGTGCAGGGCGTCCACGCGGCCCTCCACCGGCGTCACCGGCACCACGTCGCCTGGCGTGAACGCCATCGCCTTCACGGGACGCGGCTGCACCGGCCGGGTGGAAATCGGGGACTCGGGCTTCATGCCGATCAACGTGCGGGCCACCACCAGGCCGGAGGCAAGGATGGCCACTCCTGCCACGAAGCGCAGGATGCTTTTTAGAACTGGGGACATGCGGACAAAGTTCGTGACATTTTCATGACAACCAAGGTGAGCGCACTCACTCCGGTAAAATGGCCTGGGACGTGGCCAACCGGCCGACGAAGAAGTGCCCCAACGCGTCACCGGACCAGTGATTCGGCGGATTGCCCGGAACGCCGGTCGGACCGAAAGCCCCCGCGATGCTGCTCAGGGCGAGCCAATAATCGTAGGTATCGTCGGACACCGTCCACGCCCACACCTGAACGACCTCTTGCGGATTGAACAGCCGTTGGCTCCAACCCAGTGGAATTTCCGTCATCTCCCCCGGTGTGGTCTTCAACCCTTGGAGGACGTCGCTTTGCAACTCGCCATCGACGAGGAACTCCACGAAGACGTTGCGCGATTCCGCGGTCGGCGGGAAGTACAAGTAAATCTCAAACTGCGGACCTTCGAGGCTGTCGGACGGGGGGCCAAACGGAAAGCCCTCGAACTCCCGCACCTGCAGCGAGTCGATGGGCAGCGAATCGGGAATGGCATTGAAGGCGGTATACTCCACCCCGGCGCGGACCACCCGCAGCCCGACCGTGTCGCCCGTTTGGAAGGTGCCGTCGACGTTGCCCAGGTACAGCGAGTCGGCGAGCGGACCGATGGCCGTCACCGCGCCGTCGGGGGCGATGAATTCGACCGCGGCCGAAGTCTCGAGGGACGGGGCCGAGGGGCTGTAGAAGTCCACGGACTCGGAGACGGTTCCGATGACTTGACCGGCAGAAGCGTTGTAGCGGAAGGAGAAGACGGGCAGGGTTTGGTTTTCATCCAACTCCAACTCGATGACCTGCTCGCAACCGGCGAACGCGAACGCCACGAGCACAACCGCGGCGAGGTGCTTAAAATTTGAAATCATAGCTGATCGATGGAATGACTTTGAACAGGGCGAAGGACACGGCTTGGGTTTGGGTCGGGTCTTCATCGCTGGGTTCGAAGTTGATGAGGTAGGTGTTTTCGCGGCCGTAGGCGTTGTAGCACGAGAACGTCCATTCGCCGCCGCGGAAAGCTTGCCAACCGGTCTTGCCCCCTCCCGAGCGCGCCACACCGTCCTTGCTCTTCAGCGTCACCCCGAGGTCGAGGCGGTGGTAATGCGGGAAGCGGCCTTGGTTGCGACGCGAATACTGCGGCACGAGCTGGGTTTCGTAGAGGTACCAGCCCGTCGGGAAGGTCGCGGGGTCGCCGGTGTGGTACACCCAATTCGCCGAAGCGGAAACGCGCGGCGAAACCTGCCACATCGCCACCAAGCTGATGTCGTGGATGCGGTCGCTCGCCGCAGGAAACGCCAACCCGTCGTCGATGGTCGCAAAGGTTCGGAACGACCGGCTCAGCGTGTAGCTGACCCAACCGGTGAAGTCCCCGCGCTCCTTGCGCACGAGCCATTCGATGCCGTACGCCTCACCGTCGCCCGAGACCAGTTCCGTTTCCAAGGTCGTCGGGGCGAACACGTCCGCGCCCACCTTGAATTCCAGGAGGTCGCGCATCCGCTTGTAGTAGACCTCCGCCGCGACGGACCACATGCCGTCCTCGGTGTTCGTGGACCAACCGCCCGCGAACTGATCGGCCACGAGGGGCGCCACGTTGTTCGAAACCGGCAACCACAGGTCCGTCGGGTTGCCCGCGGCGCTGCTGGAAACGAGGTGCAGGAATTGGCGGTTGCGCTCGGCGGAGAACTTCAAGGCGTGCCGCTTGCCGACCGCGCCTTGCACGGACAGTCGGGGCTCGAGGCCGCCCGTCCCGAAGCCCTCGTCGCTCGCCTCCCCCGGATCGCCCACGAGCTCGCCCTCCGCATTGAGCGCGTACACCGGGCCGCGCACGAGGTCAAACCGCGCCGCCCGCAACCCCACCAGCGCCTTCCACCGCGGGGCAAAGGACCACTCGTCCTCGAGGTAGAGCGCCGTTTCCCAGCCCACGCGGTCGGGCGCCGGCTCGGAGTCGATGCTCACCACGTCGCTGAAGGTGTGCTGGATCCATTGGCCACCGAACCGCACCGTGTGCGAGGGGTGGGCATACCAGGTGAAGTCTTCCTTGATTTGGACATCCTGAATGCCCGCATCGCGGAAAAAGCCACTGTCTTCCGGGCCAAATCCCACGCGATACGCATAATCCGACCACACCACCGACGTGTTCAGGAAGATCTCATCCGACAGCAGGAAATTCCAACGCAACGTCGCGGTGCGGTTGCCCCAGCGCAGCAGAAAGGCGTCGGCGAAATCGAAGTCGTCGCGGCCGTTGTAGAGCGAGAGGTAGAGGCGGTTTCGGTCGTTGAGGCGGTAGTTGACCTTCGCGTTGAGGTCGTAGAAATAGAGGGCGGTGTTCTGGAGGTTCGTGTCGGCGCTGAGCTTGAGGAAGAGGTCGCCGTAGGTGCGGCGGCCGGAGATGAGCGCGGAGCCACGGCCCTCCGCGAGCGGGGTCTCAATGGTCAGGCGGCTCGAAATCAGGCCGATGCCGCCGCTGACCGTCGTCTTGCCCGCGTTGCCGTCCTTCATTCGGATGTCGAGGACGCTCGAGGCGCGGCCGCCGAAGCGAGCGGGAATGCCCGACTTGTAGAGCTCCGCGGTGTTGAGGGCGTCGCCGTTGAAGACGCTGAAGAAGCCGAGCAGGTGGCTCGGGTTGTAGACCGGGGCTTCGTCGAGGAGGATGAGGTTTTGGTCTGCGCCGCCGCCGCGGACGAAAAAGCCGCTGCCGCCGTCGCTCGTGGCCTGCACGCCGGGCATGAGTTGGATGGCCTTGATGACGTCGCGCTCGCCGAACAGCTGCGGGATGGAGCGCGCTTCTTCGGGCCGCAATTCCA
>CAYMHW010000047.1:0-17741 GCA_964390365.1 uncultured Comamonadaceae bacterium
CAGCGTGGGGAGGGGCTGGCGCGGTTGACGCGGGCGAACGCGGCGCTCGGTTCGTCGTTCCAAGGGGGCAGTGAGTCCGGCTGGCCGTGGAATGCGCGGCTCGACTACACGGTCAATGCGAACCGGGTGTTCAACACGGCCACGCAACGCGATTCCACGGTTCTGCGCCAGAGCGTGAACGTGCGGGGTGGCGCGACGTTGTTTGAAAAGTGGCGGGTGGACGTGCAGTCGGGGTACGATTTGGTCCAGCGCGAATTCACGCCCACGACCCTCAACCTGACGTGGGACCTCCACTGCTGGGAACTCGCCGCGAACTGGGTGCCCTTCGGCGTGCGCCAAAGCTTTTACATCCGCCTGAACATCAAGGCCTCCATGCTGCGCGACCTCAAGCTCGAGGCCCGCGGCGCGAACGGCCAGCTCATCTTCTGAGCCTCAGCTCCGCGCAATCCAACGGATCGCGAGCACGACGAGGCAGAACAGGAACATCCAAATGCTGATCTTGTTGACCCCGTGCATCATGCGCAGGTTCACGTCGTCGTCGGGATTCCGACGAAACAGGTTGCGTGGATTGAGGTAGTGGGCGATGCGTTGGAAGAACATGGGTCAGTCGATTGAGGCCAAATGTGCAATCACCGAAATCTCCACCCGAGCGCCCTTAGGCAAGCCCGCCACGAACACGGCTTCCCGAGCGGGAAAGGGTTCGGGCATCGTCGCGCGGTAAGCGGCGTCCATCTCGGCGTAGTCATCCGGATCGATTAAGAAAACCGATGCCTTGACCACATGGTTCAATGAAGCGCCCGCTGATGCCAAGATCCGCGCCACGTTGGCGAGGCTTTGGTTCGTGGCCGCATGGATGGACTCACTGATGAGGTGGCCGGTTGCGGGGTCGATGGGGATTTGACCGCTCACGTAGAGGAAGTCGCCTGCCCGCACGGCTTGGCTGTAGGCGGCCACGGGTGCCGCGGCATCGGAGGAGGAAACGGTGTGTGCCATGTGCCGAAGCTACGAAAGTTCATGTGGGAGTTGCGCGCGGTTTTGCGACCTTCGCAGGACAAATTTTGGCCGTGCGCATCCTGCTCATCGACAACTACGACTCGTTCACTTGGAACCTGCACCACGCGCTCGAACGCGAAGGCGCCCAAGTCGACGTTCACCGCAACGACCGCGTCGTCCCCGCCGGCATCACCGGCTACCACGGCGTCGTCCTGTCCCCAGGCCCCGGCCTGCCCTCCGAGGCCGGCCAGACCCTCAACGTCCTCGCCATCGCGGCCGCCCAACACATGCCCATTCTCGGCGTCTGCCTGGGCATGCAGGCCATGGCCATCGCCTACGGCGGCGAAATCACCCCCCTCGACTCCGTCCTCCACGGCGTCGCCACCGAACTCCGCCAGGCCGCCGACCCCCTCTTCGCGGGCATCGAGCTGCCCACCCCCATCGGTCACTACCACAGCTGGGTGGTCGATGAACAGGAGCTGCCCGCTGCCCTGTCCATCACCGCCCGCAACGGCAGCGGCCTGCCCATGGCCATGCGCCACGCCACCCTTCCTCACGTGGGCGTCCAATTCCACCCCGAATCCGTCCTCACTCCCGAGGGTCCGACGATGCTGGCGAACTGGCTCGCCGAAGTGGAAGCTCACCGCGCCATCCACCCGGTGCGCCCTGCCACCGTGCCCGTCTGGTCCCCCGAGCCCTGAACGAAAAAACCGGGAACCCCTCGCGGAATCCCCGGTTCTAATAGCCTCGAAAGGCCTCAGTTGCGGTAGTTCTGCATCACCTCCTCGAAGGTGTCCTTGAACTGCTCGTAGTTGTACTCCGCCCGGATGCGCTCCTCCTGCTTCAGGCTTTCGACGTAAGCGTCCGCGATGTCCGCGCCGCTCAATTCGATGGCGAGGTAAGCGATGTACTTCTTATCCGTGGTCATCGTCAACTCTTGACAAATCGTGATGGCGCCATTCAACCGCTGGTTCACAATCGTGCGCGACAATTCGTTGAACTTGCTCGTGGCTTCCTCGGTCGTGTTGAAACCGAGTTGCGTGGCTTGGTTTTCCGCGACGAGCTCCACCGTGGCTTCGATGGCCCGAGCGAGGGTCGCCTCGGCGTTCTGGCGAGCGATCTTCTTGGCGATTTCGCGCTGGGGGCTGCTGCCCGTTGCCGATGCGCGGAAGTATTCCTTGTTCGTCAAGAATTCAGGTCCTGAGCAGTATTCAACAATGCGAACCTCTCCTCGGGTGTCCGGCGTGGAGGTGGTGGCGGCTTCTTTTTTGCAGCCCACAAAAGCGAGGGGCAAGGCGAGGGCCAAAGCGGCGAAGGTGCGTGCGTTCATGGTTGTAGAATTGGATTTCTTTTGATGTTGTTGAAGCGAAATTCGTGCCAAAACAGATTTCATCGGCATCACTGGTACAGCGATTCCAACATTTCTTGCAGGAAGCTCCCGCGAATCTCCATGCCCGCCTTCGTGTAGGCGGCTTGCGAAGCGGCGTCCCAACTGAGTTGAACCCCCTTGACGCGGTCCAGGGTTTTGTGAAGAACCAAATCCCCGTCGCGGTCCATCAACCGGATGGAGGCATTCAGCAGCGCCGTGTGAAAACCCTGTGCCTGTCCGCCTTGCTGGGTGTCCGAGGTCAGTTCGATGAGGAGGTCCGCTTGGCTTTCCGATTCGGTGATGCGCACGCCGCGCTCCGACAAGGCGCTGCTCAGGGCTTGTTGCAGCGCGCGGTTGCGGGTCGGGCCCCCAAACGCCGATTCCCGACCGCTGATGAACACGGTGGGTTCCACGAGCCGGATGGGCACCACGAGTTCCGGAGCTTCGAGCCCTTCGATCATCGCTTGGACCGCCAGGCCAGGCAAATCCGGCATCAGGTCGTCCACGTCGATGTTCACCCGAAGCTCCGCGTGCCGCACCCCGGGGTCGAACCCGTCGATCACCACCGCCGCCATGCCGTCGCCGTTCGTGCGGACGACCTTGCGGTGGGGCAAGGTGCCGCGGCTGTACCGAGCGATGAGGGGCAGGTTTGCTACGGCCCCTCCTTCGAGCAGGGTTTGGACCACCACCTCCCCACGATAATGCGTGCCAAACCCCAATTCCACCTCAGAAACCGACGGCTCCAACCGCAGCCCATTGAGCACGCGGTTGATGCCGATGAGGCATGCCTGGTCCACGGCCACCCGCTCCCCCGCGGCGTTCTGCCACCAATTCACCTCGCCCCAGTAGCGCTCCAAGGCCGCCAACCCGCGCACGAACCGGTCCAGCGCACTCGCCACATCGCGCCCTTGTTCTGCTGCGAGGCCGGCCTCATAAAAGCCCGCGGCCACGGCCACGGCAGCGGATTTGCGCTCCGCTTTGATCCGGTCGTACGTGGCCTTGTTCAGCCGGTAGTAGGCCCAAACCTCCGATTCCGTCTCGTACACGCCCACGAGCTCGTACCCTTCGAGGTCTTCCTGGCTCGAACTGCGGATGTCCTCTTCGAATCGTTGCGAAACCCGCGCGTCCCGTTGCAGGGTGTTCAGCACGGAAGTCGCCTCCACTTTGACGGAAATTTCCCCCGCGAGGGCGCTCAGGGCGCGGCTTTTCGCGACTTCTTCCGCGTTGAACGGGTGCTGCGCTTTCGAGGTCGAGGCGATGCCGAGGTAGTAGCCGGGCATCGCGGGACGCTCCGTCACCCAAGTCGGCGTCGGGGCAGCGAGTTCGCGTTGGCTGCCGCACGAAGCGAGCACCAACCCGGCAAACAGCGCAACCCAAACCTCCCTACGCAGCACGTTCATCATGGGACGATTTCTTGCAAATTCCGTTCCAAGGCTTCGCGAATGCCCTTCGCGGCCTCCTTCACCGCCTCGTTCAACAACGTCGATTCGGCAGTCAGTTCTTGCCGCGACGCCATCAGTCCTTGCAATTCCCGCTGGCCGCTCTTGTTCACCGATCCGCTCAGGTTCGCCGGGTAGAGGTTGTTCTGGTTGCCGGTGTACTTGACGAAGCGGATGGCGTCGTCTTTCGAGCGCGTGATCATTTCAGAAGCCAGCGTTTCCCCGGTGGCGAGCGAAATCAAGGCCAAATTGAACGTCACCGAAACCTCCCGGCTCTGCTCAAACTCCATGTACGTCACCGCCCGGTACTGCGTATCGTAGTACTTCTTGCCCTCCGAGTTCACCTTCTCCACGCGGTAGGACTCGAAGCCTTGGCGGGTGGTGCGGCGCAGCTCGGTTTGGCTTGCCTCATACGTCACCACGGTCCCTTTCATCAGGGCCTTGGCGCCCAACAGGCCGCCGACTTCGACCGCCGTATTCTCATCCAGCATGCCGCTCAACGCGAGCTGTTGCTCTTGCAAGATCATCTGCTGGTTCTCCCGGTCGACCACCTTGAGGAAGGGATCCGTGGAGTTCGCCACTTCCTGCATCACGTAGGTGCGGAACTTGTTCTCGAGGTTGGGGCGGTCGGAGCCGTTTTGGAAGCCGATGACGGCGATGGTGTACAGTCCTTGGGAGAGCGCCTCGTCTTTCAAGGTGGCCGCGTCTTTGAAGTCCAATTTGCGGGCGATGACCTCGTCGAAGGCTTGGTAGGCCGAACGGTATCGCCCCACACTCAAGGCCGTTTTGCCACTGCGGTAGCGGGGTTCGCAATAGGCGATGTCCGCCTGCAAATCCGCATCCCGGAAGCTCGGGTCCAGCCGAACGATTTCCTCGAACTTCTGCAGGGCATCGTTGAAGCGTTCCGTGGCGAGGTCTTCCATGCCTTCCTCGTAGAGATCGCCCATGTGGGCCGATTTCACTTGGGAGAAGGCCATCTTGTGCCGTTCGGGGAAGTCGAGCCGAACGTTAACGCCCGCGATCTTGTCGAAGTACGCTTCCGCCGCTTCATAGGTCCGAACCGCTTCCGACCGATCGTTGAGGGCGACGGCGCTTTGAAAGTCGTCGAGGCGCATGTTCAGCACGCCCTGCCCTGCACGCTGCAGGGCGGCGAGGGCGTCGACGTGCGAGCGGTCCTTCATCACGGCGGCGTAGAAGAGGTTGGCGGCTTGCTCGATTTGGCCTGCATTCTCGAGCTCAACACCTTTCTTCACGAGGGCCTTCGGACCATTGCACCCTACGAACACCAAGGCCGCAAGGGCCACCATCCAAGCAGCGAACTTCATTCTCCGATGGCTTCTTGCAAGTCGTCGATGGTGAGTTCAAACTCGAACGCGTCGTAGACTTGGTAGTAGTTGCTGGGATCCACGCACCGGCTGTGGGCGAAGATGGCGAATTCGAGTCGGGTGTCTTCGAACGTGAAGACCTGCATCACCTGCTTGATTTGCTTCGCAGTGAGGTAGTTGCCTGAGAGGGGCGCTTTTGCCGTGGAGAGCTTGCTGTCCTCGAAGGTCTTGCTGCGGATGGCGTTCAGGTAATCGTTGAAGTCCATGGAGGACATGGCGACAGGGCCTGCGGGCGCTGCGGGCTGGGCAGCGGGTTCATCGTCCCATCCTCCGCCCCAGTTGCCAGTGTCCGTGGTGGTGGTCGTCGTGGTGGTGGTCACGTTCACGTTCACGCTGCCAAGGGCGCCGGCTGCGGCTTGCATCATGTTGCCGAGGTTGACGTTCATGGACACGGATTCCGTGGAGGAACCGCCGTTCGCTTGGACGCTCATGGTGGCTTGGCCATTCGCGGGTGGGCTTACCGTGCCCAGGTCCACTGCGCCCGCGTCATAGCCCGCGGGAGGGGGCATGGAAGAAGGGGTGTTCGCCATCGGCGCGTAGCCGTTCATGCGGAGAACGTATTCGCCTTTGCGGTTGAGTTTGACGAGGAACGTGGAGCGGGTGCCGTTTTCGATGCCGACGTTGTTTTGGGCAAAATCAGCGAGCGAAGGATCTTCAAAGTCGACGCGCACTTGGTAGAAGCCCGCTTGGATGTCTTTCACTTCGACGCGCGGCGCCGGAGCGGCGTTTTGCTTCATTTGGTTCACGTACAGCGTGAAGGTTTCCCCGAGCTCGGAGAAGACTTCGAGTTCGCCTTGAGCGCTGAGCGGTTGGGTGGCCAAAACGCCCGACACTGCGAGCATTGCGAGAGTTCCAATTCGTTGCATGGTTCGGTTCATTTGATGGTGCAATTTAGACAAGTCCGCGCACCCGTGTTCAAATCCTGTGCCAAATCCCCGCGGTCATTCCGTGGTTCGCGGCTTACCTTGGCGATTGAAACCAACCGCTGAAATTGCACGCCGTGAAGAAATTGCTGATTTTGGGAGCTGGGCGCTCGAGTTCCACGTTGATCAAGGAAGCGCTTGTCCGCGCTGAAGTGCTGGGATGGGAGGTGCTGGTGGGGGATGTGGACGGGGATTTGGCCCAGGCCAAAGTCGATGGCCACCCCCGAGGAACGGCCTTCGCCCTCGACCCCCGCGACCCCACGGAGCGCGATCGGCGCATTCGGGAAGCGGATTTGGTCATCTCGATGGTGCCCGCCTTTTTGCACGCTCCCATCGCCGAAGTGGCCATTCGCGCGGGCAAACCCTGCATCACCCCGAGTTACATCGCGCCCGACATGGCGGCGCTGGACGGTTTGGCCCGCGAACACGGCGTCCTCGTCCTCAACGAAATCGGCCTCGACCCGGGCATCGACCACCTCAGCGCGATGAAGGTGCTCGATGAAATCCGCGAACAGGGCGGCGACGTCACGTCCTTCGAGTCCTTCTGCGGCGGCCTCATCGCGCCCGAATCCGACACGAATCCGTGGCACTACAAGTTCAGCTGGAACCCCCGCAACGTGGTCCTCGCCGGCCAAGCCGGTGCCGCCACCTTCCTCGACGGCGGGCGCGTGCGCATGGTGCCTCCGCACCGGCTGTTTCAACAAGCCCGTTCGGTCGAAGTCGGCGGCCTCGCCTTTGAAGGCTACCCGAACCGCGATTCGCTGGCCTACCGCGAGCGCTACGGCCTGAAAACCGCCCAAACCCTCGTGCGCGGCACCCTCCGTGGTGAAGGGTTCTGCGAGGCATGGCAGGCGTTCGTGACCCTCGGCTGCGTCCGCGACGACGCACGGCTCACGTGGCAGGAGGGGGTGAGCTGGCCGGTTTGGCTCCGGACGTTCCTCCCCGCCGAATTCGCAGGCCTGGGCATTCGCGAGGCGGTCGCGGCGTGCACCGGAGCCTCGGAATCGGCCCTGGATAAATGGGCGTGGCTCGGCCTCTTCGATGATTCCCAAGGCCCGAAGACGACCGAGGGCACCCCGGCCGACGTGTTGCAGGAACTCCTCGAGTCCGCTTGGGTCCTCGAACCGGAAGACCGCGACATGATCGTGATGTGGCACCGCTTCGGCTACACCCTACGCGGCGAAACCCGGGAGCGCATCAGCGCCCTGCGGCTGGACGGGCGCGACAGCACCTTCACGGCGATGTCCGACACGGTGGGCATGCCCATGCTCGTCGCTGCGGAGGTCCTGCTCGAGGAGGGCGGCTTCGGCCGCACCGGCGTGGAGGCGCCCATGGACCGGGCGTATTACGACGTGCTCTTGCCGCGTTTGGAGGCCTGGGGTGTGCGGTTTGAGGAAACGGATCGCGCGGTGTGATGGGCGCGTGGTGGCTGATTGCGGGCTTGGTGTGCGGTTGCGGGGGGCATCCCGATTGGCCGGCTGAAGGCCAAGTCGACGCCGCTTGGGTGGAGGAAGCCCTCGCTTGGCGAGTCCGTGCCAATGTCCGCAATTGCCCGGACGTGGCGGAGGCCGTGGACGCCTTGACGCTCGAGTGGATTGCCGCTTCAGCCGACGTCGTCGTGCGGGTTGATCACGCGGACTGGCCGGTGCTTGCAGGGCGTTCTGAGTGGGTGAAGCCGCTGGTCCAAATTTTGGCCCTCGATGCCCTCCACGACCAACCCGCCCGCCCGCTGCGCACCACCCAACGATTGCGGCGCCAGGTCCGCCTGACCCACCCGCTTTACCCCGAAGACCGGCGCGACTTCCGGGATGCCCTGCGCGCCACCCGCCGGGCACAAAAAAAGGCGGCCGAAGCCGCCTCGTGAGGAGAAAACCGAGCGCGCTTACCGCACGACGCCCACCAACCGGGCTTTTTCGTACGTCATGCCCGCCACCCGAACGTAGTTGCGCTCGGGGCCGAATTGCCCGTCCTCGTGCCACTTCAGCACCGCAACGGGGAATTCAAAGTCGTCGCTTGCCGCGAGTTCCGGCGTGAGCGTGTGCATCGTCATGTTGAGCGCGTAATGCAGTTCACCTTCGGCTGACTTGGCAGCAAGTGCAGCCGCCCATTCCGTAGCGACTTCTTCCGTGCGGGTGTCGAGGGTGACGCGCTTCGTCACCGCGCCCGCTTCCCGGAATTCCAGGGTGTAGACGTAGCCGAGCTCCAGCGAGGTGCTGTATTTGCCGCGGCGTTTGGGTGTCACGGTTTGGACTTCCGTGTTGCCTTGGAACACGACCACCTCGACGTTGCGCGGGGTGTCGGTGTGGCTGCTGACCGTGCCAGACACGCTGAGCTGCGCCTGGAGCAGGTTCGTCAGGGCGCTGGTCAGGACCAGGACCATGAGCGAGGCGATGCGTAGGGTTTGCTGAATCATGCGCTCGTTTACGGAGGGGCAGAACAAAAGGTTACGTGGTGGGGTTTGGTCTGAAAAGGCATTAGTTTCGAAGGCCAAACCGCCAGCATGCGCACGTTCGACATCCCCCCCTTCTACCGCAGTCCCATCATCAGCCGCGTCAAGGCCGCCCGCAAAGCCGCCGACCCGCGCAAACGCGACTTCACGCCGACGCTGCTCGACTTCGGTACGGTTCAAATCCTCCTCGCCCGGCACTTCGGCTTCTGCTTCGGCGTGGAACATGCCATCGAGCAAGCCTACCGCGCCCTCGATGAGAACCCCAGCAAGCGCATTTTCCTCCTGAGCCAAATGATCCACAACCCCGAAGTCAACGCCGACCTCGAGGAGCAGGGCATTCGGTTCCTGATGGACACGAGCGGCAACGTGCTGCTGCCGTTCGAAGCCCTCACGCCCGACGACGTGGTCATCGTGCCGGCCTTCGGGACGACCGTGGAAATCGAGGAGCGACTGACCGCGGCTGGGGTGGACATCGCCACCTACAACACGACGTGCCCCTTCGTCGAGAAGGTGTGGAACCGCGCGGCGAAGCTCGGCGAACAGCAGTACACCGTGGTCGTGCACGGCAAGCCGACCCACGAGGAAACCCGGGCCACCTTCAGCCACGCCGCCCAAACCGCGCCCGTCCTCGTCGTGCAAGACCACGCCGAAGCGGAAGTCCTGGCCTCGATGATGCGCGGCGACCGGCCGTGGTCCGAGTTCGACGCGCATTTTGCCGGTCGCAGCACCCCGGGATTCGATCCCGAGCGCGACCTCCAGCGCATCGGAGTCGTGAACCAAACCACCATGCTCGCCTCGGAAACCCAAGGCATCAGCGCCCTCCTCGAGTCGGCCCTGACCACCCGCGAGTTCGCCAACACCCGCGACACGCTCTGCTACGCGACGAACGACAACCAACAGGCTACCGCCGGCGCCCTCAATTCGGGGCTTGCGGACGTGGCCCTCGTGGTGGGCGGCTACAACAGTTCGAACACCTCGCACCTCGTGGAGCTGTGCGAAGAGGCGATGCCCACGTACTTCATTCGCAACGAGCGGGAACTGCTCGAAGACGGGAGCATCCGGCATTTCGATTTGCACACGAAGTCGGAGAAGGTGTCGCCATCGCCGTGGCCGGAGGGGGTGCCGACGGTGTTCGTGACGAGCGGTGCTTCGTGTCCGGATGCGACGGTGGACCGGGTCATTCAGCGGGTGCTCGCGGATTTTCCGGGGGCGCTGCCGGTCGATGAGGTGTTGACGGATTTTGGCCAAACCCCGGCCTAACAACCAAGGTCAGCCGGAACGCGTTCCTTACCTTCGCAGGCGATGGAAGCCCCCAAATTGCGCAGCATGTTCAGGAACGTGCGGACGGAGCCTCGGCGGTTCGCGTTCCGGTCGCGTCACCTGCCCGATGTCCGGGAAGAATGGGTGGAGCGGAAGCGGCGCGTTGAGGCGGAGGTCCTCGGCCAGCCCTTGGACGGAGGCGCGCGCGGAATCTCGTTCCGCAAGGGCAACGCGGTGATTGACGATCGCGCAGAACGTCGCCGTTCGGCCATCCGCGGTGCGCGGCGCGCGGCGTTGCGGGCGGCCCTCATCGGCATCTTCCTGTGCTGGCTGGCTTACCGGGGCATTCTTTGGCTCGAAGGATCCGAATTCGCGAACCTCATGAATTCCTTGCAAAATGGCTGATCGCATCGCGCGTTTGCCGGAGCACGTGGCGAACCAAATCGCAGCCGGGGAAGTCATCCAACGGCCCGCAGCCGCGGTCAAGGAGCTCGTCGAAAACGCGGTGGACGCGGGGGCGACGCGCATCGAGGTGCGCATCAAGGATGCCGGCCGCACCCTCATCCAGGTCATCGACAACGGCGAGGGGATGACCGAAGGCGATGCCCAGCGCTGCTTCGAGCGGCATGCCACGTCGAAGGTGCGGTCGGCCGATGACCTGTTCGAAATCGCCACGAAGGGATTCCGGGGCGAGGCGCTCGCCTCCATCGCGGCCATTGCGCACGTGGAGTTGAAAACCCGGCGCGAGGAGGCGGAAGTCGGCACGCGCGTCCTCGTCGAAGGCAGCGCGCAACAGCCGGTGGAGCCGTGCACCGTGCCCGTCGGCACGCAATTCGCGGTTCGGAACCTGTTCTACAACGTGCCCGCTCGGCGGAACTTCTTGAAGTCCGATGCCGTGGAGATGCGGCACATCATCGACGAGTTCCAGCGCGTGGCGTTGGCCCACGAAGCCATCCACTTCATCCTGTTTCACAACGACACCGAAGTGTTCAACCTGAAGCCCGGTTCGCGGAGGCAGCGGGTGGTGGGCGTGTTCGGTTCGAAATACGATGAGCGCTTGGTGCCCATTGAGGAAGCGACGGACGTGGTGGCGGTGGAAGGGTTTGTGGGCAAACCGGAGTTTGCGCGGCGCACGCGCGGGGAGCAGTTCTTGTTCGTGAACCGGCGGTTCATCAAGCACGCGGCGCTGCACCGCGCCATCGTGGAGGCGTTTGAGGGGCTGTTGTCTCCGAGTGCGCATCCGCTTTACGTGCTGTTTTTGACCATTGATCCGCATCGGGTGGACGTGAACATCCATCCGACGAAGGTGGAGGTGAAATTCGAGGAGGACCGTTCGATCCAGGCCCTGTTGCGGCCGGCGGTGAGGCGGGGATTGGGGCGGTTCCAGGTGGCGCCTACGCTGGACTTCGATCAGGAGTCGTCGCTGAACATCACCGAATTGATGCCGGGGGCGGAAATCACGCCGCCTCAGGTGACCATCAATCCCAACTACAACCCGTTTGAATCGAATCGGCCCACGGCACCGCGGTCGCCGTCCCCAGCCCAGTGGCTCGAGCGCCGGCCCTCGTCGGCGTCCATCGGGGCGTGGCAGGAGCAGTATGCTGCGGTGCAGGTTCCGGTGATGCCGACGTCCGCACCCTCGGCGCCGAAGGAGGAGCCGGAGGTGGCGCGGACCTTGTTTTTCTTCCGCAACCGGTTCATCGTGACGGCCATCCGTTCGGCCCTGTTGCTCATCGATGCGCGTCGGGCTCACCAGCGCGTGCTGTACGAGTCGCTCGTGGAGCAATTGGAGTCGGTGGCCGCGCCCGCTGCGCCGACCCAAACCCTCTTGTTCCCCGAAGCGGTGGACTTGCCGCCCGCGGACACCTTGCAGCTCTTGGAGGCCGCGCCTTGGCTGCGCAAGCTCGGGTTGCACCTCGAAGCGGGAGCGGATGGGGTGCAGGTGACGGGCATGCCGGTGGAAGGGGAGTCGACGCCGAAGGACTTGATCGACGCGGTGCTTGCGGAGGCGGAGGGCGAGGTGGACGGCATTTCGCGGGAGGAGCGGGTGGCTGCGGGGTGGGCGCGGCGTTTGGCCCACCGCCCGGGGAAGGTGCTCGGGAAGGATGAAATGGAGGACTTGGTGGACCGGTTGTTCGCGTGTTCCACGCCGGCGCGCGACCCCTTTGGACGTCCGGTGATTGTTACCTTTGAGGATGCTGAAATTTTAGAACGATTCCGCTGATGCTTCAAAACACGCCCTTGGTCGTACGAAACCTCATCATCATCAATGTGCTCTTTTTCTTGGGGAGCCTGGTGATGCCGGCGGGCATGACGACGGAATTGTTTGCGGGGACCTATCCGGGTTCGCCGTTCTTCAAGCCGTGGCAGGTGGTGACGCACATGTTCATGCACGGGGGGCTTGCGCACATCGCGTTCAACATGTTTGCCCTGTACATGTTTGGGAGCCAACTCGAGCGGCTGTGGGGAGCGAAGCGGTTTTTGAACTTCTACCTCATCAGCGGATTGGGCGGGTTCTTTTTGCACGAATTCGTATTGGGGTTGCAGCTGCACGAGCAGTTTGGGACGTTCTTCCCGCCGCTTGAATCCATTGTTCCGGCGGGTGCTACGCCTACCCAGGCGGCGCGGTTTGTGGAGTACACGTACGGGCGTGTGGTGGGAGCCAGTGGGGCGATTTTCGGGTTGTTGTTGGCCTTCGGGATGCTGTTTCCCAACACGCGCCTCATGCTGCTCTTTCCGCCCATTCCCATCAAGGCGAAGTACTTCGTCATCGGCTACGGAATCATCGAACTGTACATGGGCATGCAGAACAACGTGGGGGACAACACTGCCCATTTTGCGCACCTCGGAGGCATGCTCTTTGGGTACTTGTTGTTGAAGTACTGGCAAAAGGATCGCGGAACGTTTTATTGAGCCATGTGGAAGCAGTGGATTGATCGGTGGAAGGGCGGGAACACGTTGTTCCGGCTTGTGGTGGTGAATGCTGCGGTGTTCTTGGTCGTGGCAACGTTGCGGCTGGCCGTGCGCATGGGGTGGGAGGCTGGAGCGGCGTGGGAGGCGTCGGCGTTTGGGCTCGCCACCACGTGGCAGCTGGAGGAGTTGGCGTCGCGGCCTTGGAGTGCGTTGACGCATGCGTTTGTTCACCTCGATTTGTGGCACATCGCGATGAACCTGTTGGTGCTGTGGTGGATGGGGCGGATGTTCATGGCCCAACACGGCAACCGTCGTTTGCTCAGCGTGTACCTCGTGGGGGCGTTGGCGGGTTGGATCGCCTACGTGGCGGTGCTCAATGGTTTTCCGGGGTTGCGGAGCGGGCGTTGGGCGCTCGGGGCGAGTTCGGCGGTCATGGCCATCTTAGCGGCAGCGGCCACGACGGAGCCGGATCGGCGGGTGAACTTGATGTTCTTCGGGCCCATCGCCTTGAAGTACTTGGCCATCGGCTACGTGGTGCTGGATTACATCATGTTGAGTTCGGGGGAGAATTCGGGAGGGCACATTGCGCATTTGGGGGGGGCGTTGTTTGGGTTTGTGTGGGCTCGGCGTTTGGCCCAAGGAACGAACCTGACCCGCTGGATGGAGAGCCTGCTGGATTTCCTCGCCACCGGTCACCGGCCAATGCGCGTGGTCAAGCCGAAGCGCAAAAAGCCGGATACGCGCAGTTCGCGCATCAAAACCGACGAGCAATTCAATGCCGAGCGGCAAGCGAATGCCGAACGCCTCGACCGCATCCTGGATAAGATTTCGAGGCACGGGTACGACCGGCTGACGAAGGAGGAGAAGGATTTTCTGTTCCGCCAATCGAACCAATGAAGCAGGCCGAGAAGTCGCGGCGGCGGGGGGCGTGGGGCAGTGGCCTGTTGGTGACGCTGGGGCTGGTCGGGGTGGCTGCGGCGGAGGTGGCCGTGCACGTTTCGCCGGAGGTGTTTCCGTGGTTGGCGCTCGCGGGTTTGGTGTATCCGATTTCGTTGGCGGGGTTGCTGTTGGGGGTGGCGTGGCGGCTGTTCGCGGGGCGGTGGCTGGATTGCATCGTGCCCTTGATTGCGCTCGGGTTCACGTACCCGCATGCCCAGCTGCTGTGGGGGGGAGGGGCGTCGCCCGATGCGGAGGGCGCTATGCGGGTGATGTCGTGGAACGTTCGGCAGTTCGATCGCTACCAGTGGCTGGATGGGAAGGCCACTCGGGATGCGGTGTTGGAGGAACTCGGTCGGACGGAGTTGGACGTGATTTGCCTGCAAGAGATGTACGATGACCGGAAGCGGAATCCATTCATTACGGTGCGTGCGGTGCGGGAAGCTGTTGGTTTGGACCAAATCCACGCCGCGTTCGAAAAACTGACGGACCACGGCGGAGTCCTGGGGGTCATGACGCTCACTCGGTACCCGATCCTGCGCAAGGAACTGATGGAATTCCCCGATGACCCCGGCAACGGCGCCATCTTGACCGACGTGCGCGTGGGCGATGACACGGTGCGCATCGTCAACGCGCACCTGAGCTCGCTCCGGCTGGAACGCGAGGATTACGACGCGGTGCGGGAAGGACCCGATGCCGAATCCGGACGGCGGCTCCTCGGGCGCCTGACGGCGGCGTGGGTCAAGCGGGCGCGCCAAGCCGAGCAGCTCCGGGACGCCATCGAGGCCAGTCCGCACCCGGTCCTGTTGTGCGGCGACTTCAACGACACCCCCGTTTCGTATGCGCTGAGTGCCTTGCGGTCTGCGGGCCTCACGGATGCGTTTGCTGAGGCGGGGGCGGGGTTTGGGGGAACGTACATCGGTGATTTGCCGCCCATGCGGATTGATTACATCCTGCATTCGGAGGAATTCGAGGCGCTGCGGGTGGAGGTGGGTGAGGCCGTTTTGAGCGACCATCGGTGGATTCAGGCCGATGTGCAGCTCGTGGATTGAGTATTTTTGCACCATGGACGGAGCGCATGATTTCGATTTGGTGGCTTTCGGGGCCCACCCCGACGACGTCGAGTTGTCTGCGGGGGGAACCGTTGCGCTGGAAGTCAGCCGCGGGAGGCGGGTGGCCTTGGTGGATTTGACGCGGGGGCAGTTGGGAACCCGGGGAACGGTCGCCACGCGGGAGGAAGAGGCGGCGGCGGCGGGAGCCATCCTCGGCATTGCGCACCGGGAGAACCTGGGCATGGAGGACGGCTGGTTCGAAGTCGATCAGGCGCACTTGTTGCAGGTGGTGGAGGCGGTTCGTCGGTTGCGCCCTCGGGTGGTGTTGGCGAACGCGCTCGAGGATCGCCACCCCGATCACGGCCGAGGGGCGGAATTGGTGGCGCGCGCGTGTTTCCTGGCCGGCCTCCTGCGCATCGAAACGACGGACCGCCTCACCGGGGAAGCGCAAACGCCGTGGCGCCCTTCCGCGGTGTACCACTACATCCAGGACCGCGATCGCACGCCGGACTTTGTGGTAGACATCACGGGGTTTGAGGAGGTGAAGATGCGGTCGGTTTTGGCCTATGCGACGCAGTTTCATCGGCCATCGGATCCGGATGCGCCGGCCACGCCCATTTCGTCGCCCGAATTCCTTGAGCACCTGCGCGGCCGCATGCGCACCATTGGCCGTCCTGCCGGATTCGCTTACGCGGAAGGGTTCGAGTCGTCGCGCTTGATCGGGGTGACGGATTTGTTCGCCCTCAGCTGAAGCCCATCGCTGCGCCTCGGGATCCATTCCCCCAGCCGCATCCGTTCTTCGCGGTGGAGGCCCCAGGCCAACCCCATCACCTGCACGCCCCCCGCGACCGAAGCCGCCGCCGCCGCCCCCACCGCGCCATGCGGCTCGTACCAAAGCGCCCCGCAAACGATCACGGCAACGAGACCAGCCCCGGACGTCCACGCGTTCCAACGGTGCTGCCCGATGCCGCTCAGGTGGTGCGACAGGAGGCCGGCCACGGACCCCGCCATGACCGCCGGTCCCAAGGCCACGAGCACCGCCCGAATGCCGTCCACCCCAAACCCCCACCCGTACGCCGCCTCCGGAATCGCCATCGCCACGGACCACAGCCCGGCGGACAGCCCGAACGTCAGCACCGCGAAGGCCCGAGTGTTCGCCAACCGCGCCTCCCTGTCGGCGTTGCCCGCCGTGCGCGCATGCAACACCGGAGCGAGGGCGCGCGCGGCCGTCCACATCGCTTCCATCCCGTAAAACGCAATCGAGTAGAGCCCGGCCACCGCCGATCCCGTTGCCCCCAGGCGGGCGAGCCACGTGAACGGCAAGCGGTTCGACAGCAGTTGAAGGAGGGCTCCGGTTTGGGCCGAACGGCCGAAGCGCCAGAGTTCCGACCAGACGCGGGCATCGAAGGGGGCCTTCGGGCCGAGGGATTTGCGGGCGTGCCAAGCGGCGTCGCCGGCCGTCCACGCCAGGGCCAGCAGGAGGGCGGCCACGAATCCTTCGAGGGAGTGCCAGCCGAGGGCGAAGGCCCCGAAGAGGAAGGCGGCGAGCAGGGCGGTTTGGGTGAAGGCCAGTCGGTTGTGGGTGCGGACGGCGCCGGTGGCGAGTAGGATTTGGCCATGGAACACGATGCCCGCCTGCAGCCACCCCGCTAAGCCGATGGCGCCCCACAGCGGGAAGCCGCCCACCGCCGCGAGCCCCGCTGTCACGGCCAACGCGCTGCCTGCCATCCACCGGTGCCCCGCACGCCACAACGACCGCAGGGGCCAATGCTGGTTCAGGTACACCACGGTTCCCCCCGCGATGAACCCGCTGACGGCCGAAATCAACAGCAGCCCGAGCTGAAAGACCGCGACTTGCCCTTGTCCTTCGGCACCCAACACGCGGGCATTCAGCAGGACCACGACCGCCGTGCTGACGAGAACGCCGCCGCGGAGCAGCAGGCTGTGGCCGATGACCCGCCCTTCAGCCACGGCCGAGGGTTTGGGTGTACACGGCCTCGAAGGCGGCGCCGATGGCGGTCACGCTGAAGTGCTCCTCGGCGTAGCGCCGCATCGCTTCCCGGTCGGTGGCCGATTCGAGGGCGTGCAGGAGGGCCTGCACGAATGCGTCGGCGTCCTCCGAAGCCACGCAAGCGCCGCGCTCGGGCGGGGCTGCCGGCCCCTCAAAAACAGGCACGTGCTCCCGGATGCCGCCCACGTCCGTTGCGACCACGGGCGTGCCCGCCGCCCACGCTTCCGGAATGACACACGGGAAGTTTTCAAACCGGCTGAACAGCAACACGGCCGAAGCCGACGCCATGCGTTGGGCGACCTCCGCGAGGGAAATTTCGCCGCCCGTGACGACGCGTCCACCGAGCCCGAGGCGCTCAGCCGTGGCGGCATGGGGGGCGGGGTCTCCGTCCCCGATGACGTGCAACGTCGTTCCATCGGGCAAGCGGTCAAGGGCCCGCCCAAAGGCCTCGATGAGCCCCGTGACGTTCTTCTGTTCGTCCACCAGGGAGCTGATGTGCAGCAACACGGGCGGTGTGGTGCGTGGCGCGATTTGGAACAGGTGCGTATCCACAACGTTGGGCACCACGTGCACCGGAGCGCGCAGGCCAAAATCGAGCAAACTCTCCCCGAGCTGAGCCGTCACCGGACACAGGCGGTCAATGCCTCGCCCGGCCCAGCGAATGGCAAGTCGCCGCCAAATCGGAAGCTTGGAGCGCTGATCACGGTGGTACACTGTCCAATGTTCGGTGGCGATGAGGGGTACGCCCCAACGCCGTGCCAAGAGGCGGGCGGCGATGCCGGCAGGGTAGAGGACGTGGAGGTGAATGACATCGGGACGGGGCTGGTCTCTCGCCATCCGAAGCAGGGTGCGCGTCACTTGAACGAACCACGGCAACCGCCCGTTGATGTAGGCGATGCGCTCCCTGACCCCGCGGTGAGTCCGCTCCGTCTCTCGCGCTTGACCACGCGCCACGTACCACACTTCTGCATCCACCCGCTCCGCCGACGCCTCAACGTGGCGCTGGACGAA
>CAYMHW010000048.1:0-17630 GCA_964390365.1 uncultured Comamonadaceae bacterium
GGGGCGATCCGTCACGAACACCTTCGTCACCGTCGGCTCGCTCATCTTCCAAATCTCCGCCGGAATCCGCCGCACTTCCCGCTCCCCGTCTTCGTACTCGAATTCCACGATGAGCGGCATCACCAAGCCGCCTTCATTGCGGAACGTGATTTCGTAGAACTGCTTGTCGGATGAAAGCAGGGCCTTCTCCTCCTCCGTCAGCCCCGCCATCCATTCCTCGTACTCTTCCCAGTCCAAATCCAACACCTCAAACCGATCCCACTGCGTGTAAAAATCATGCAAGGACGGATCCGCTTCGAGGTACGTCTCCCGGATGAACTCCTCATCGCGGATCAAGCTGATGTCAGCGGGCTCCCGTGCCGCCTTCGCGCGGTTGAATTCCGCCTCCGTTTGCGGATTGCCCGTGTCCATTTGCATCCAACGCACTTGGTCGAGCGCGATGTCCACGTGATCCGTTGTGTAAAACCACCCGCGCCAAAACCAATCCAAGTCCACGCCACTCGCATCCTCCATCGTCCGGAAAAAATCCGCAGGCGACGGGTGGCGGAAGGCCCACCGGCGGCTGTACTCCTTGAATGCGTAGTCGAACAACTCGCGGCCCATGACGGTCTCGCGCAGGATGTTCAGCGCCGTAGCCGGCTTGCCGTACGCGTTGTTGCCGAACTGGTAAATCGACTCCGAGTTGGTCATGATGGGGCTGATGCGGCTCTTGTCCCCGCCCATGTAATCGCGGATGTTCCGCGCACTGCCTCGGCGCGTCGGGTAATCGCGGTCGAACTCCTTCTCGGTGAGGTACTGCACGAACGTGTTCAGCCCCTCGTCCATCCACGTCCACTGCCGCTCGTCCGAGTTGATGATCATCGGGAAGAAGTTGTGCCCCACCTCGTGGATGATGACGCTGATCATGCCCGTCCGCGTGCGCTCGCTATAAGTGCCATCGGGCTCCGGACGCCCGCCGTTGAAGCAGATCATCGGGTACTCCATGCCGATCCACTTCGTGTGAACGCTGATGGCCACCGGATAGGGGTAGTCGATGGTGAAGTGCGAGTAGGTCTTGAGGGTTTGGGCCACCGCCTTCGTGGAGTATTGTTCCCAAAGCGGATTGCCCTCTTTCGGATAGAAACTCATGGCCAAAGGCGAGCGATCCCCCACCTTCACTGCCAGCGCGTCCCAAATGAATTTCCGGCTCGAAGCCCAGCCGAAGTCGCGCACGTTTTCCGCTTCGAAAATCCACGTCTTTTCGCCGCTCGCCTTGCCCTGCTCCGCCTCGCGGGCTTCTTCCTCCGTCACGATCATGACGGGCTGGTCGTAGGTCGATTTGGCCCGCTCGTAGCGCCGGCGTTGCTCGGGGGTGAGGACGGTTTTGGCATTCACCAATTCGCCCGTCGACGCCACAATGTGATCCGCGGGAACCGTCAGCTCCACGTGGTAATCGCCGAAGTTGAGCGTGAATTCGCCGCTGCCGAGGAACTGCTTGTTCTGCCAGCCCGAGTTGTCGCCGTACACCACCATGCGCGGGTAGAATTGGGCGATGGTGTAGATGTAGTTGTCCTCCTCGGGGAAGTGCTCGTAGCCGCTGCGACCACCGATTTTCATGCGGTCGTTGATGTTGTACCACCACTCGATGCTGAAGGTGAACTTGCCGCCCGGCTTGAGCGGCTGGGGCAGTTCGACGCGCATCATGGTTTGGTTGATCGTGTAGTCGAGCGGGGCGCCGCCGCTCGTGACGGACTCGATCTTGAAGCCGCCGTCGAAGGTGGGCTCAAGCTCCATGACATCCTTGAACGACATGCGGTCGTTGATCTCCGACTGGCGGATCTTGTGGGCGTCGGAATCGAGGGCGCGCACGTTCTGGTCGAGTTGCAACCAAACGTAGCGGAGCTGATCCGGGCTGTTGTTCGTGTACGTGATGGTCTCCTCGCCGTCGATGCGCTGCGTGGCGTCATCGAGGTGGATCTTCATGTCATAATCCGCCTGCTGCTGCCAGTATTCGTGGCCGGGCGCGCCGGAGGCGGTGCGGTACACATTGGGCGTGGGCAGTTCTTGGCCGAGTTGGCGGAACTTGTTCGTGTTCGTGCGCGGAGGCTGCGCTTCAGGAGCTGGATTTTGCTGAGCGAGCAAGGGGGGCACGGCGAGGAGCGCGGTCGCGAGGAGCGCGGTGAGGCGGTTCACGTGATTCACTTATGACGAATTTTGAAGCCCCAAGATACGGGTTCTGTACGGGCTTTCGGGCGGTTTACTCGGGCCAAATCACCTGCCCCGCTTCCGTGCGGTCCACGTCGTAGTCGGCCGGCACCGCCTCGCCCCGGATGTCGCCGCTGCCGTGCAGGCCGAGGAAGGCGTAATCGGTGGCGTGGAAGCGGAGTTCGTGGGCGGAACTTTGGTTGAGGAAGGCGCGGCGGGCCGTGAGGCGGGAGGCGTCGAGGGTTCCGAGGCCGGCGACGTAGGCGCCGAGTCGGTCGGCGGTGCCGGTTAAGGTCAGGTGGGACGGGCCGGCGTGGAGGCGCGCTTCGAGCGTGTCGACGTGGGCGGCGATGGTGGTTGAGCCGGCGGCGCGGCGGGCGTCGAAGGACCAAAGGCCGTCGCGCTCGCCGATTTCCCATCGGAAGTCGCCGGTGCCGGTGTGTTCGACGGACCGGATGTCCGGGGCGAACACGTCCACGCGGAGGCGGATGCCGAGGTCGCGCACCCAACGGCACGTGTTGGCGTCGCCGAGGGTGAGGTCGCCGGCGTCGAGCCGGGTTACGGCATGGGCGAGGAGGTTCGCGGGGCCTTGCCACCGCCACGTGACGCGCCCGCTGTCGCCGGCTGCATGCAGGACGACCTCGATGCCGTCGGCGATCGTCAGCCGTTCCGCAGGCGCGTCGAAGGCGCCCGTGACGACGGTGTCAGCGCCCGCCGCGCGGAGGCAGGCCGGGGCTTCCGGCCGATCGCAGCAGGCCAGCAACGACGCCAGCAGGAAGGCGATGAGGCCGACCGGGATGGCGATGCGGGCGGTTTGGCGGGTCACCCGTGTTGGGATTTGGCCTGATCCCAGTACGCGTCCATCTCCTCCAACGTCATGTCCTTCAGCGCCTTACCATCCGCCGCCACCGCCTCCTCCATGTGCATGAACCGCCCGCGAAACCGGCGATTCGTGCGCTCCAACGCCTCGTCCGGATTGATGCCCACAAAACGCGCGTAATTGATCAGCGCAAACAGCACGTCCCCAAACTCATCCGTCGCCCGCTCCATCGCGCCCGCCGCCACCTCCTCGCGGAACTCCCCCAACTCCTCCTGCACCTTCTCCCAAACCTGGTCCGCGTTGTCCCAATCGAATCCCACGCCCCGCACCTTGTCCTGGATCCGGTACGCCTTCACCAACGACGGCAGCGAATTCGGCACGCCTTCCAGCACGGAACGGTTGCCCTCCTTCAACTTCAGCTGCTCCCAATTCGCCTTCACCGCCTCCTCGTCATCGGCCTTCACGTCCCCGTAAATGTGCGGGTGGCGGGAAATCAGCTTGTCACAAATTCCGTTCAGCGCATCGGCGATGTCCCAGGCGCCCTGCTCGCTGGCAATCTTCGCGTAAAACACCATGTGCAGCAACAAATCACCGGTCTCCTTCTTGATCTCGTCGAGGTCTGCATCGAGGATGGCGTCGGCGAGTTCGTAGGTCTCCTCGATGGTCAGGTGGCGCAGGCTTTCGAAGGTCTGCTTGCGGTCCCACGGGCATTGTTCCCGCAGTTCGTCCATGATTTTGAGGAGGCGCGCGAAGGCGGCTTGTTGATCGGCGAGGCTGTGCATGGGGGCAAAGGTAAGCCGCTGCCGTACCTTGCGGACATGTTGCGCGTTGCGTTCCTCACGGGGCTTTGTGCCCTGTCATTCAAGGCTTCAGGCCAAACCGAGTTCCAGCTCCTCACCGGCTTCGTCCTCCCCCACCGCCCCGAAATGGCCCGGCTGGTGACAGGCCACGCAGCAGGCCTCTCCCTGTCGCATTGGCGCGAACCGTACGGAGCCTGGACTTCCGAGCACGGCCGCTGGGGCGTCCGCCAAGGCGCGATGCTCTCCGTCCTCGACGCCGGCTCCCCCGAGCTCGGCGTCCAAGCGGCCGCGCTTTGGCTCACCCGCTTCCCCGTGCGCGATCGCAGTCACCTCGAACTCGGCCTCGGTCCCGCCTGGTCCTCCCGTTCCTACCGCACCGACGGCCCGACCTCGTTCGCGCTGGCCGGCCCGTGGAACCTCGGCCTCCACGTCGGCATCGCCCGCCGAATCCGGCTGAAAGCGCCCTTCCATTTGGCCTTCGGGGCGGCCCTCACTCACCTGTCCAACGGCGGCCTCTTCCAGCCCAACCTCGGCACGAACGCGCTCACCCTGCGCACGGCCTTCCACTGGGGCAGCGTCCCCACCCAGTATCCCCAAATCGTGCAACCGCCCGGCTCCTTCGCCCGCACGAACCGGTGGCACGTGGGCTTGCGCTTCGGTGCGCGTGACGCGGGCTTACCGGGCGGGCCGCTGCATCCCGTTTCCACGTTGCGGGTGGTTTGGGAACGGCGCGCGGTGGTGGTCAAGCCCGGTCCCCAACCGCGCCGAATGGGCTGGGCTCCCGTGGCGGCGGCGCAGCTCACGCTGAACCAAAGCCGGCGGCCCGAGGCGCCCTTCGAACCGGCTGCGCGGTGGCAGCCAGCTGTACTGGTGGGAGCCCGGTGGTGGGTGGGCGAGGTGGCCCTGCAATTCGCTCACGGCCACATCCTCGCTGAGGCCTCGCCCGACTTCGGGCCGAGCCATTTGGACGCGGCGCTGATTTGGCGCGTGCAGCCGGAATGGAGCGTGGAGCTCGGGCTGCGCGCCTTCAGCATGCGGGCGGAACACCCGGTGTTGGGCGTGACGTGGACGCCCGTTATGGACACTCCGTTCCGAAGAACGACAAGAAGATGAGCAAATCGGCCGTGGCGATGACGCCATCGCCGTCCACGTCTGCTGGGCAGTCGTTCCCTTCCACTGGAATGCACGTGCCGTCATCGAACAGGGCCGTAGGATCGTAATTGGGCGCGTCGGGCCACGTGCAGCCTGCACAGGACGTGATTTCGCACGAACCGTCATCCACCGTGGCCTCCGGGTTGTAATTGCAAGCAAATGCGTACATGCACCCCCAAACCGCCGTGTCCGCCCCGCCGAAATCTTCCCCGAACAAGCCGATGTGCTCCACCGCCGTCCAGCACGCGGCCCAGTTGCCTCCCGCCGGCGCAAAGGCCCCGATGTACCCCACGGGGTCGAACCACGGGTCGCTCGGGAAAAACTGTGCTTCCAGGGCATAGGCCATGTTCGTGGGGCGCAAATCGACCGGGTCGGTTACGAAGCCGCTGTCGGTCTCGAACGCCGCGTCGAGCATGGGGTCGACAACGAGGTTGTTGTTGTTGTTGAAGTGGGCTTGAACGGTGGCTGTTCCGTTCCAAATGAAGCCGTAGTCGTACGAAATGAGCTCCTCGATGGCGTTGGACGCGCCGATGTCCCAGAAGCGGTTGTTTTGGATCAAGATCTCGCCAAACGTCATCAACTCCCACGCATCGCACGGGTCCGCATCCGCGATTTGGATGCCGTGGTCGAAATTCAGGGTCAAGCTGTTGTGCAGGCGCATGCCGCCCCCGTGGTGTAGGCGCCACGCCATGGCTTCGCCCCGACCGAGCACCGTGCAGTTGTACAAGGTGGGGACGTTGTAGGGCATGAAGGTCATGGACACGTCGAAGTCCACGTAGTCGTCGCCCTCGATGTCTGCGCCGTAGGTGCCCGCGCCGTTGAGTTCATCGATGACGAACAGGGCGTGCTGGACGCGGCCTTGCCAGCCTTGGTCGGTTTGGAGCGGCGCTTCCTCATTGAACGCGCACACGACGTACTTCAAATCCACCAAACCGCCCATCACTTGCAACCCGTCGTTGGCACCCGCGAAGCACTCGATGTGGTCGACGGTGGTGCCGCTGCCGACCCCGCAAAGTTGCAGGGCGTTCGTTTCGTTGGGGTTGCCAAATTGATTCACCCCGAGCCGCGTGCCCGCATGCCGAATGCTCAAGTACCGCAACGTCCCTGAACTGCCCGTGGGATCGGTGTTGCCGCCATAGGCATGCCGCTGCGCTCCGCTGAAATCCATGACGCCTTCCGCCAAGTCGTCCCCATCCCACGTATTCAATTCCCCGGCCCCACAAACGATGAGTCCGCCCCACATGCCACGCTCATCAAATCCGGTCGAATGGTCCATCGGGTCGCCTTCGTACGTGAAGACAATGGGGCACGACTCCGTGCCTTCCGCGTTCAAGGTGGCGCCGCGCGCGATGACCAAACTTCCCGGAAGCTGGGAGAACAGGTAGTCAATGCGTTGGGACGGGTTCCCGTTTCCGAGGGTGTAGGTGATGGTGTCGGTGACGATGCTCGTGCGGCCTTGGACAATGGTTCCCGGTTCAATGGTGAGGGCGTCTCCGGGGTTAACGAAGACCGTCTCGGTCAACACATAAAGGGTGTCGCAGGACCACGTGACGGTTCCTGTGCCGTTGCCTCCGTTGTCCGAAACGTAAACGACCGGGCGCTGGTCGAAGGGCGCGCATTCGCATGGGCCAATCGAACCCTGCGCGAGGGAGACCGCTGCGAAGAGCAAGCCGGCCAATGCACAAGGCAAGCGGCGCATCGAATTGGAAAACATCGGAGCAAATTTGGTAGAAGTAAGGTACGACGACTCACGGGCACTTGCAACCGTCCAATGTGCGCGCCAAATCGGCGTATCTTTGCCCCATGGAATGGAAAGTCGTCCTGTTGGCCATCGGCCTGTTGGCCCTCGGTTTCGCCGGTATCGCGATCAAGCTGCTCGTCAAGAAAGACGGTGAGTTCGCTGGAACGTGCGCCAGCGCAAGCCCGTTTTTGAAGGAAGAAGATGGCGGTTGCTCCGTTTGCGGCGCCCGCCCTCAGGAGCAGTGCCTCAAAGAAGGCGCCTGAGTTACCGCAACGGGATGAGCGTCTCGCCCCATCCCGATGTCATCCACGTGCTCCAGCCCTCCCCCTCGTTCGCGATGAGGAAAATGGCTTCGAGCTGCTGTTCCGGATGCGCTTGCTGATACCGTTCAATGAACGCGGAGCCCGCCTCCGGCCCCAGCACCATGCACGCCGTTGCCAGCGCATCGGCGGTGGCGGCGGTTTGGGCCCGAATGGTTGCGCTCAACAAGCCGTGCTGAACCGGATATCCCGTTAACGGATCGATGGTGTGGGAACGGCGGATGCCGTCTTCCTCATAGAATTTGCGGTAGCTTCCACTCGTGCACACGGCCAAATCCGACACCGCAATGATCGCCTCGAGTTCGCGCTGATCCGATTCCGTGAACAGCGGCTGGTCGATGGCGATGTGCCACGGCTCTCCGCGGTCGTTCACGCCCGCACAGCGCACCTCGCCGCCGATTTCCACCATGGCGTTTTCAATGCCGGCATCCTGAAGCCATTCCATCACGAGGTCCACCGTGAAGCCTTGCGCGATGGAGTTGAAATCGATCTTCGAGCCCGCGAAGCGCTTGCGCACGTGCGTCGCGGCGATGGCGCGATTGCGCTCGACGTGGTGGACGTCGATGACGCCCCGGCTCATGCCCACGAGGGCGAGGGCGGAGTCGACTTGCTCGGGCGTGATTTGGCCTCGCTCAGACAAGCCGAAGCCCCACAGCTCCACAAGCGGCAACACCGTCGGATCGAAAGCGCCACCGGTCTCCGTGTGCAACTCCTCGCTCATCAACCAAAGCGACGAGAAAATGAAGGTCTCATCCTCGAACGCGTAGACGGTGTCCAGCCGATCCCAAGCGTTCACCTCAGAAATGATCGAGGTGTCCCACCACAAGTTCGCGGCCTCGTCCACGGCGCGCAGGATGCTGTCCAGCTCTGCTTGCGGCTGCAACCTCGGGGCCTCGTACTTGACGAGATACGTGGTGCCTTGGGTGTTCCCACGGTGCTCGTAGAAGGCGGAATCCCCTTCGGGCACCGACTCCCCACATCCCCAACCGAACACGACGAAGGCCGCACCCCAAGGTGCGACCTTCATCCATCTAACTGCATTGATCGACATGGAATCAACCACCGAAATCGTCAAAACTCACGTTCTCCGGTGGAACGCCCCAATCGTCACACATCTTCAAAACGGCTTGGTTCATCATAGGAGGTCCACAGAAGTAGAACTCGATGTCCTCCGGAGAGTCGTGGTGCGACAAGTGGTGTTCAATCACCGCGTTGTGCACGAATCCGAGGAAGCCGTCTCCCTCCGAATGGACATCCTTCTTCACTTGCCAGTTGTCCTCCTCAGCAGGCTCGGACAACACGACGTAAAACTTGAAGTTCGGGAACTCCTCCTCAATTTTCTTGAAGTCGTCGAGGTAGAACAGTTCGCGCTTCGAACGGCCACCGTACCAGTAGGTAACTTTCCGACCCGTCTTCAACGTGTGGAACAAGTGGAAAAGGTGCGAACGCATCGGAGCCATGCCGGCGCCACCGCCGATGTACACCATCTCCGCTTCCGTTTCCTTGATGAAGAACTCCCCATAAGGGCCGGACACGACCACCTTGTCCCCGGGCTTCTGAGCGAAGACGTACGACGAGCAAATGCCCGGATTCACTTGCATCCAGCCGTTGCGCGCGCGGTCCCAAGGCGGGGTGGCAATCCGGATGTTGAGCATCACGATGTTGCCCTCTGCCGGGTGGTTCGCCATCGAGTACGCGCGCACAATGGGCTCATCGTTGACCATCTTGAGGTCCCACAGGCCAAACTTATCCCACTCGCTTTGGAAGGTGTTCGGGTCCTTGTGGTGCTCCGGGTGTGCGGTGATGTCGATGTCCTTGTATTCCACCGTGGTGGCAGGAACGTCGATTTGGATGTAACCGCCGGCCTCGAAGTGCATGCTCTCACCCTCGGGCAAACGCACCACGAACTCCTTAATGAACGAGGCCACGTTGTAGTTGGACACCACTTCGCACTCCCACTTCTTGATGCCAAACACTTCTTCGGGGACCTTGATGTTCATGTCCTCCTTCACCTTGACTTGGCAACCAAGGCGCCAGTCATCGGCCACTTCCTTGCGGGAGAAGTGCGGCTCCTCTGTCGGCAGAATGGTGCCTCCTCCGGACATGACTTGGCAGCGGCATTGGATGCACGTTCCGCCTCCACCGCAAGCAGAGGGCAGGAAGATTCCGTTGTTGCCAAGCGTCGTCAGCAGCGTGCTACCGCCGTCGACTTCGATTTCCTTTTCACCGTTGATGGTGATTTTGATTTTTCCGCTGGGAGAAAGTTTGGCTTTGGCAAACAACAGGAGGCCTACCAACAGCAAAATGACTCCCAAGAAAAACGCAAGCGTTAAGATAATGGTCGTGCTCATCTCAATCAGATTTCAATCCCCATGAAGCTCATGAACGCGATGCCCATTAAGCCGGTGATGATGAAGGTGATGCCCAGTCCCTTCAGCGGAGCAGGGACATGGGAGTAACGGATTTTCTCGCGGATGGCGGCGATGGCCACGATGGCGAGCCACCACCCCACACCCGACCCCAATCCAAAGACCGTGGCCTCCCCGATGTTCGGGTACTGGCGGTCTTGAACGAACAGGGCACCGCCGAGGATGGAGCAGTTCACCGCAATCAGCGGCAAGAAAATGCCCAGTGCGCCGTAGAGGGCGGGGGCGAACTTTTCGACGATCATTTCGACGAGCTGCACCATGGACGCGATGACCGCGATGAACATGATGAAGCTCAGGAAGCTCAAATCGACGGTAGCAAAGTCGGCATCCAGCCAAGTCAGTGCGCCTTCCTTCAACACGTAGTTCTCCAAGAGGTAGTTGATCGGGACCGTGATGCCCAATACGAAGATGACAGCGAGGCCCAAACCGTTTGCGGTTTTGACCGTCTTGGACACCGCCAAGTAAGAACACATGCCCAGGAAGTAGGCAAAAATCATGTTCTCAATGAAGATGCCCTTCACGAAAATGCTAAGGTATTCCATCAGTTCTCTTCGATCAGTGCTTTGTTACGGCTGCGTTGAATCCAAATGATGATGCCCACGGTCACCAAGGCCATTGGAGGCAAAATCATCAGGTTGTTGTTCTCGTAGAATCCTCCGTTGCCGATGAACCAACTCTCTGGCAGGAACTTCACCTGGCCCATGCCCGGGAGGCTGATGGCGCCGCTTCCGAAGATTTCTCGGACGATGGACACCACGAGAAGGATCCACGCGTAGCCCATTCCGTTGCCGATGGCATCCAAGAAGGACGGGCCCGGCTTGTTGCCCAATGCGAAGGCTTCCAAGCGTCCCATGATGATGCAGTTCGTGATGATCAGACCAACGAACACGCTCAGCTTCTCCGAAATGTCCGGCTGGAACGCGCGGAGCACTTGGTCCACGATGATCACCAGCGAAGCCACAATGACCAGCTGGACGATGATGCGGATGCGGTCCGGAATGAGGTTGCGCAGCAACGACACGATGACGTTGCCGCCGATCAACACGAACAGCACCGACAAGCTCATGATGACCGCCTGCTGCAACTGCACCGTGATGGCGAGGGCTGAACAAATGCCCAACACCTGAATCGTGATGGGGTTCGAATCGCTCAAAGGATCCGAAAGGAGCTTCCTGTTCTTCTTCGAGAACAGCGACTCTTTGGGGGTGCTTTCCGTGCTCATCGCTGTGCGTTGGCTTGGGTTTGAGACTTGAAGTAGCTGGCGTAAATGGACATCGTCCGGTTCACCATCTCCCCCACTCCTTTGGAAGTGATGGTACCCCCCGTGATGCCGTCGACTTGGTAGGAAGAGGTCGGCGAACCACCCTTGACCACCTCGAACACCACTGGGCCGCTCGCGTTGAGCTGCTTGCCCGGCCACTTCTCGGTGAACATCGTTTCCTTGATTTCAGCGCCGAGACCAGGCGTTTCCGTTTTGTGGTCAAACTTGGCGCCGTAGATGGTCTGCATATCGGACTTCAGTGCGACATAGCCCCAAATCGGCCCCCACAGACCTGATCCCACGACCGGCACGACGAACACGTCCTGCTTATCCGGCGTAGTGCAGCGGAATAACGGGAAGCGCAGGTCTTCAGCGCTCAAGGATGACTTCAGCCCTGCGATGTCATCTTTGTTCGCCTTCGCTGCGGCCTTGACGGAACCGCGGTAGTCTTTTTGGACATCGATGCCGAAGGGATCTTCCTTGTCCTTCACGTCAAGTGTTCCGGAACGGCGATCCAATTCTTTTCCGTCGAGGTCAATGGCAATGCGCTCCACTACGAATTGAGCGAACAGTTCGCTCGCGTTCTCGCGGGTGGCATCCACGCCAATGGCGCCGAGGATGTCCATCATCTTCTTGTCCGCAGCGTTTGCGGCCTGCTTGTCTTTCAAGGACATCGCAGTGAAGGCCAACGCCGTTCCCACGACCGCCACCATCACAATGGCGAACCCGAAGGTGTATCCTGTGCTGTTCTTGTTGATTGCCATGATCTTATGCGTTTGCAGTGGCCAATTGAGCGCGCTTCTCGCGGCGCTTGATGTTCGCAGCCAAGACGTAGTGGTCAATGAGCGGCGCCATCACGTTCATGAACAAGATGGCCATCATCACGCCCTCCGGGTAAGCCGGGTTGAACACCCGGATCATGATGGAGAAGAAACCGCCGAAGAATCCATAAATGAGTTTGCCCGTGTCTGTGCGCGCTGCGGTGACCGGATCCGTGGACATGAACACCATGCCGAACATGAATCCGCCCATCACCACTTGGTGCCAAGGAGCAATGGTCATGAACCCATTCAATCCCGCCAAGTTGAACAGACCGCCCATCACCAAACCTCCCACGAGGAAGCTGGCCATGACGCGCCAGCTGGCGACGCCGGTCCACAGCAACAACGCCGCGCCGATGAGGATGGCGAGCGCGCTCGTTTCACCCACCGAACCCGGAATCAATCCGAGGAAGCTGTTCATGAACGAGTAGGCGCCCTCCGCGCTGAACTGCGACATGATGCCCGTTACCTCCGCCGAGTTGATGTCTTTTCCGACGGTATTCGCGAGTTCGCCCAATGCGGTCGCGCCCGTGATGCCGTCCACGAATTGCTCCTTGCCGGCATTGTGCACCCAGATTTCACCGGACATCTGCTTCGGGTAAGCGAAGAACAAGAAGGCCCGAGCGGTCAACGCGATGTTCAGGATGTTCATGCCCGTTCCACCGAACACTTCTTTGGCGATGATAACCGCAAAGGCCACGGCCAACGCCACCATCCACAACGGAACGTCCACCGGCATCACCAACGGAATGAGCATACCCGAGACCAGGTAGCCCTCGTTGATGCTGTGCTTCCGCAAACCAGCGAACAGGAATTCAATGCCCAAGCCCACCCCATACGAAACGATGACGAGCGGCAGGACTTTCTGCGCGCCCAACAGGACCTTGTCGAGGAAGGTCGCCGCCTCACCGATGGCCGTGTAGTACTGGTGGCCTTGGTTCCACGTGCCGAAGAGCAATGCCGGAATGAGGGCGACAATGACCAGGAACATGGTCCGCTTCATGTCGATGCCGTCGCGGATGTGCACCCCGTTCTTCGTCGTGTGCCCGGGTGTGAACGCGAACGTTTCCAGCGAGTCGTAAACGACCCAGAAGCGGCTCAGCTTGCCCCCTTCTTCGAAGTTCGGGCGGATGCTGTCGAGGAGTTTCTCCAGTGCTTTCATGGCTTATCCGAGTTCTTTTTGGAGCATGTCAAGGCCTTCCCGCACGATGCGCTGGGATTGAATCTTCGACGTGCAAGCGTATTCACACAGCGCAAAATCCTCTGGCGCCACTTCGTAGATGCCGAGTTTTTCCATCGCGTCGATGTCGTTCACGATGATGCTCTTTATGAGCTGCTCCGGGTAGATGTCAAATGGGAACACGGCATCGTATTGACCGGAGACCACGAAGGCCCGCTCCTCTCCATTGTTGCAGGTGTCGAGCGCGAATTCTTTCGACTTGGGCAGGAGCCACGTTGGGAAGGCATGGGACAACGAGAATTTGTCCAAACCGAGGCCCAACCACCCAGTCGTCAACAAGAACTTGGGCTTGTTCCCCTCCGGCAAAACGGTCACTTGGTGGTGCTGGTCACCGAGGTAGCCCGTCGCGTCCACTTGCTGACCGGTCAACGGGTCGCCCGAAACGATGCGGGTGTCCGCGTTGGCGGTGAACCCGGCCAACACCGTGCTGACCTGAGCACCCAACCGGACCGCGAAGTGCTGCGGCGCGGGATGTTCACTGCCCGCTGCTGCGATGACCCGATCCATTTTGTATTCACCATTCAGGAGCAAGTGGCCGAGGTTCGCCACGTCTTCCATGTGCATGGTCCAAACGACTTCACCGCGGTTGATGGGCGCGATGGCGTGGATTTGAACGCCCACATTGCCGGCCGGGTGCGGACCGTCAAAGGCCGTGATTTCGCAACCCGTCACGCCGTTGAACGTGGCGTCGCCGCTGCGCACCCCGAGGTGCACACCGCCGGGACCGGCCAGTTTGTTCAGCGCGTGGATGCCCGCTTGGAACGCTTCCATGCGACCGGCCATCACCACCGCCGTTTCCGGGGCGAGCGGCGCGGACGAGAAGCCCGACACGTGAATCGAACGCGGGGTGTCCTTCGGATCGGCAGGCACCGCGAAGGGGCGCTGCTCGATGAACGGGAACATGCCGCCCGCCAGCACCGCATCGAGCACTTGCTCGCGCGAGGCCGTAGCCGGGTTCACCTTGTCGAACGAACGGTACGTGTCCGTTGCATCCGCCGTGATTTCAATGGCCAACACGCGCCGCTTGGCACCGCGCACCACCTCCTTCACGGTCCCGCTTACGGGGCTGAGGTATTGAACACGCTCGTTGTATTTGTCGTGGAACAACGGACTGCCCGCCTCCACCCGATCTCCGGGCTTGGCGGTCACCTTCGGCGTTACGCCATGAAAGTGAGGGGGTTGAACGGCGTAGACAGCGGATCGAGCGGCTTGGGCGACTTCCGAGGAAGCGCGGCCTTTCAACCGAATATCTGCACCTTTGCGAATCCGAATGGTACGGGACATCAGTTCACGGGTTTACTTTTCGGGGGGCAAAGGTAGGGCGCGCTTTCCATGTGCGCATCATCACACAAGGGGCAATTTTTCATGAACATTCGCACGGTTTTCTTTCACCTTTCACCGCTTGGGTTAACACTTCGCACGTGCGCGAGGTTCATGGGCGGCGTGTTCGCCCTGAGCAGTGCGCTGATCAGCTGGGGCCAAATCCCCATCGCCCACCTCGCTTCCGGCTTCCACACCGCGACCTTGCACCCGACCAGTGCCCCCAACGCGGACCCCATTGTGCCGCTCGATGGAGGGCAGCTCGAGCTCGGTTTCGACGACCTCAATCCCGGCCTTCGCAACCTCCAAGCGCGGTTCGTGCACTGCACGTTCGATTGGTACCCGAGCCCGGACTTACGGCCCACGGACTACCTGAACGGGTTCCACCCGGTTTCGTTGACGGACGTGGAGGCGAGTTTTGGCACGCGCATCGACTACACGCATTATCGGTTGCGGTTTCCCAATGATTTGGTCCAATTCACGCGCAGCGGCAACTACGCCGTGGAAATCTTCGACCCCTCCGACCCCGACAACCCCGTGATTGTTAAACGCTTCACCCTCTACGAAGACCTCGTGAGCGTCGACGTGAGCGTCACCAAGGCCACCCGCATCGAGGACCAAATGACCCACCAGGAAGTCGATTTCACGCTGCAATCGGAAGACTATCCGATCATCGACCCGTACGACGCGCTCCAAACCACCATCCTGCAAAACGGGCGCTGGGACAACGCGAAGGTGGGCCTGCCGCCGCAATTCGTCAAAGGCCGCGAAATCGACTTCAACCGGGCGTACGACAACGCCTTTCCGGGCGGCAACACCCAGCGCTTTGCCGACCTCAAGAGCCGGCGCTTCGTCAGCCGCGGGATGGCGCGCATCGACGATTCGGGTCCGGAAATCTACTACTTCATGGAGCCGCTCGAACGGCGCACCTACCTCGCCTACCGCTACCGGGCCGACCTCTCGGGGCACTTCGTCGTGTCGAATGAACGCAACGACGATGCAACGGGCGGCGAGTACAGCTGGGTGCATTGGACGCTCGACCTCGACCAGCCCTTGTACGGCACCGAGCTGTTTGTGTTCGGCGGGATCTCCCAGTGGATGTACCTGCCTTCGCACCGGTTTCATTGGAACCAAACCCTGCACCAGTACGAACTCGATCTCCTCGTGAAGCAAGGCTATTACGACTTCCTCGTCATGGCGCGGCCTTCTGGCTCCGACCATTCAGCGGCTTCCCTCGCCTCGGATCCCGGGGACGTGTTCACCGTGGAAGGCTCGCACGACGAAACGCCCAACACCTACACCGTCATCGCTTACTATTGGGATCCGGTGGGTTACGATCGCGTGGTGGGCGTCGGGCACGCGCGCCGCGATCCGTGACTCCGGTGCTTGCGTCTTCGTCAGAACGGAAATAACTTGGGCGTTATGTACACGCCACCTCTCGCTCGCGCGGTCACTTCGGGAATCGATGTCATGGTCCAATCGGCCTTCGTCGGGGAGCGCCCCACCGAACACGGGGTGCTGTACCTCCACCGGTACGAAGTGCTCATACGGAACACGACGGACCGGGACGTGCAGTTGTTGGCCAGGAAGTGGCGGATTGCGGATTTGGGCCAACCGGTGGAAGAGGTGGAAGGCCGAGGCGTCATCGGCGTAGAGCCCGTCATCCGGGCGCATTCGGGATACAGTTACGTTTCAGGGGCGGCCTTGCGGTCGCCGTTGGGAACCATGGCCGGGAGGTATTGGTTCGTGGATTTGGACCGCGGGGAGCGGTTCTGGGTGGCCATTCCCCATTTCCAATTGGAGGTGCCTTGGGTGTGGAATTGAGGGAGGCGGCGGGCCTATCTTCGCACCATGAATCACAACCGCATTTTCATCACAGGAGCGTCGAGCGGCATCGGAGCCGCTGCCGCTGAGGCGCTGGTAAAGAAGGGATGGCAAGTGGCCGCTTTTGCCCGGAACGGCGATGCGCTGGAGGACTTGAAGGCGAAACTCCATGAGGCGCCCGGAACGTTGATGCCGTTGGTGGGCGATGTGACCCAACCGGAGACCGTCCGCGCGGCGGTGGAGCAGGCCGTGGGGGAATGGGGAGGATTGGACGCGGTGATTCCGAATGCGGGTTTGGGCTACTTCGACCCCTTGCCACAAGGGAAACTCGAGGAATGGCACGAAATGGTGAACATCAACATCAACGGGGTGCTGACGACCCTGCATGCGACGCTGCCGGTGCTGGCGGCGAACAAGGGCCACGTCATCAACATCGGTTCGCTGGCGGCGCGGCAGGTTTTCCCCAACAGCGGCGTGTACTGCGCGACGAAGCACGCGGTGCTCGCGTTGAGTGAGTCGATTCGGCTGGAATACCGCAACGACGTCGCGGTGACCACGATCAACCCGGGCGCGGTGAACACCGCCTTCATCGACAAAACGACCAACGAAGCGTTGCGGGCCGATTACCGCCCGCAATTCGACGCGGGCATGGCGCCTGAATTCGTAGCGGATGCCATCGTGGCGGCGCTCGAAGCGCGAGGACGCGGGGTCTTCTCGGAAATCACTTTGCGTCCCGATCGCCGGTGAAGATCGCGTTTTTGACGAGCTCCACGGGGTGGGGCGGATTGGAGCGCAACCTGCTGCGTTATGCGGCGTGGATGAGGGAATGCGGGCACGAGTCGGTCGTGTTTGCCGTGGTGGATTCGCCGGTGGCGCAGGCCGCTGAGGAGTTCGAGGCGATTGAGCGGCAGCCGCGGTATTTCGCGGGGCCCGCTGCGTGGCGGTTGGGGCGGCGGTTGAGGGGCCTGGACGTGCTGTGGGTGCGCGATCCGCGGGATTTGGCCTTCGCGGGGATGGCGGCGAGGCAGGCCGGCATTCCGCTGATTTTCCAGCAGGGCATGCAGTTTTCCCAGGCCAAACACACGCCCTGGCACGCCCGCCGCTTCGGCCGCGTCACCCGCTGGGTCGCCCCGGCTCACTGGCTCGCCGAACAAGCGGCCCGCCTGACGCCCCTGCGCCCCGACCAACTCACCACCATCCCCCTCGCCCTCGACGACTCCTGGTTCGCCGAACCCCACGACCCCGATGCCCGCACCCGCTGGAACTGGCTTGCCGAAGCCCAAATCGTCGGGCTCTTCGGCCGGTTCGACCCCTTGAAAGGCCAGGCCGAACTCCTGCACGCCCTCGCCCAAGCGCCCGGGGTCCACGGCTGGTTCGTCGGCGAATCCACGGTCAACGAAGGCCGCCCCTACGAGGACGAACTGCGCGCCCTCGCCGCCGAGCTCGGCCTCACCGACCGCGTCCGCTTCTCCCCTCCGACTGAAGCCCTGCGCTCCGCCTACGACGCCATCGACGCCTTCGCCCTGTGCAGCACCTCCGAAACCTTCGGCATGGTCACGCTCGAAGCCCTCGCCCGCGGCTGCTTCGTCATCGGCACCCGCTCCGGCGGCACGCCCGAACTCCTCCGCGACCAACCCGGAACCGCCCTCTACGATCCCGGCGACGTCGCCGCCCTCGCGGCGCACCTGCGCAACCTCCCCGGCCGCCGGTTCACCCGC
>CAYMHW010000049.1:0-17590 GCA_964390365.1 uncultured Comamonadaceae bacterium
GTAGATGTGCTTCATGTAAAAGCGTTTGGATGGTTTGTTACGTTGCAAATATAGGTGCGTGAATTTATTGACAAATTCACACCAAGGCATCGACAAATTCGCTCACCGGCGGGCAGGTGCAGACCAAATTCCGATCCCCATACGCATTGTCCACCCGCGCCACGGAACTCCAGAACTTCCGGAACCGCAAATCGGCCGCGGGATAACACGCCGCCTCGCGCGAGTACGGGTGCGTCCATTCGGTCGCGGTGGCTTCGGCCGCCGTGTGGGGCGACATCTTCACCACGTTGTCCTCGCGGTCCGCGATGCCTTCCTCGATGGCCCGAATTTCCTCCCGGATCGACACCATCGCATCGGCGAAGCGATCGAGTTCCTCGAGGGCCTCGCTCTCCGTCGGCTCGACCATGAGCGTGCCCGCCACCGGCCACGAAACGGTCGGGGCGTGGAAGCCGTAATCGATGAGGCGCTTCGCAATGTCCATGACTTCGATGCCGGCCGTGTTCTTGAACTCGCGGCAGTCGAGGATCATTTCGTGGGCGACCGTGCCTTGCGTTCCGAGGTACAGGATGTCGTAGGATCCTTCGAGGCGAGCGCGCAGGTAGTTCGCGTTCAGGATGGCCCATTCCGTGGAAGCGCGGAGTCCGGATTCGCCGAGCATTTTGATGTAGGCGTATGAGATTTGGCATACCAAGGCGCTTCCATACGGCGCCGCGCTCACCGCGTCAATCGCCTGCTCGCCGCCCACCTGCTGCACCGGGTGACCCGGCAAAAACGGCACGAGGTGCGCCGCCACGCCGATGGGACCAACGCCCGGTCCACCACCGCCGTGCGGGATGGCGAACGTCTTGTGCAGGTTCAAGTGGCACACGTCCGCGCCGATGAGGCCCGGGCTCGTGAGGGCAACTTGTGCATTCATGTTCGCGCCGTCCATGTAGACTTGGCCGCCGTGCTCGTGCACGATGGAGGTCAATTCGAGGATGCCTTCTTCGTAGACGCCGTGCGTGGACGGATAGGTTACCATGATGGCGCCGAGGTTCTCCGCGTGGGCGACAGCCTTCGCGCGCAAATCGTCGAGGTCGATGTTGCCTTGGTCATCGCAACCGACCACGACCACCCGCATGCCGGCCATGACCGCACTCGCGGGGTTGGTGCCGTGGGCCGACGACGGGATGAGGCACACGTCGCGGTGGTGATCGCCGCGGCTGTCGTGGTACGCCCGAATGACCATCAAGCCCGCGAACTCGCCTTGCGCCCCAGAGTTGGGCTGCAAGCTCACGCCGGCAAAGCCCGTAATTTCCGCCAAATCCCGCTCCAATCCCTCCAACATCTCCCGGTACCCCTCGGCTTGGTTCGTGG
This sequence comes from uncultured Comamonadaceae bacterium, assembly GCA_964390365.1. Taxonomy (GTDB): domain Bacteria; phylum Bacteroidota; class Bacteroidia; order Flavobacteriales_D; family Sanyastnellaceae; genus JALQTD01. The sequence goes on from CAYMHW010000049.1 coordinate 1,357, forward strand.
GGCAGAACGGGTGCAGTTCCGCAAACGCCGGGAAGGTGATCGGAATCAATTCCGTCGCAGCGTTCAACTTCATCGTGCACGAGCCGAGCGGAATCATGGCATGCACGAGGGACATGTCCTTGTTTTCGAGGTGCTTGATGTACCGCATCATCTCGGTTTCCGAGCGGTAGCGGTTGAACACCGGGTGCTGCAGGTAGCTGCTTTCGCGCCAAATCGTACCCAAGAAGGCCGAATCCACCGGCACGCCCGCCACCGAGCTCACGCCGAAGACGCTGCACAGGTCGCTCAGGTCCGCATCCGTCATGCGTTCGTGCATCGACACGCCCACGTGCTCCCCGTCCGGGAAGTACCGCAGGTTGATGCCGCGCGATTCCGCCCGAGCGCGCAGCGCGTTCATGGCGTCCTCGCCCCCCGCGACCTTGATCTTCAGCGTGTCGAAGTAGGTGCCGTTGAGCTGCTCGTAGTCGCTCGATGCCTTGAGCGCCACGTCGAGGGTGCGGGCCCGGCCGTGGATCCGCGTCGCAATGGCGCGCAGGCCTTCGGGTCCGTGGTAGACCGCGTACATGGAGGCCATGATGGCGAGGAGGGCTTGGGCCGTGCAGATGTTCGACGTCGCCTTGTCGCGGCGGATGTGCTGCTCGCGGGTTTGGAGCGCCATGCGGAGGGCCGAAGCGCCCAACCGGTCGACCGAAACGCCGATGATGCGGCCCGGGAACTGCCGCTTGTACGCATCGCGCGCCGCGAAGAACGCCGCGTGCGGACCGCCGTAGCCCATGGGCACCCCGAAACGCTGGGTGTTGCCCACCACGACGTCAGCGCCCATTTCGCCCGGTGCTTTGAGCAGGGCGAGGGACATGAGGTCGGCGGCCACTGCGATTTGGACTTCAGCCGCATGCGCCTGATCGATGAGCGCCGTCAAATCCTGCGCCACCCCGTTCGCATCCGGATACTGCAACAACGCGCCGAAGACGCCCTCCGCCTCGAAAGCCATCGCCTCGCGCGCCACCACCTTCAACTCAATGCCGATGTGCTTCGAGCGCGTGCGCAACAACGCCATCGTCTGCGGGAAGACCGCCTCATCGACGAGGAACGTGTTCGCCCCCGCCTTCGCTTGCGCCCGCGACCGGGACGCGTGCATCATCGCCATGGCCTCCGCCGCAGCCGTCGCCTCGTCGAGGAGCGAAGCGTTCGCCACTTCCATGCCGGTCAGGTCGGTGACGACGGTTTGGAAGTTCAGCAGGGCTTCAAGCCGGCCTTGAGCAATCTCCGCTTGGTAGGGCGTGTAGGCCGTGTACCAACCCGGATTCTCGAGCACGTTCCGGCGGATGACACTGGGCACTTCCGTCGGGTGGTACCCCATCCCGATGTAGTTCTTGAACACCTGGTTCTTCGCGGCGATCGCGCTGATGTGGTCCAAATACTGGGCCTCCGTCAACGGAGCCGACAACGACAACCGCTCCCGCAACCGAATGCCCCCGGGCACCGTGCGGTTGATGAGGTCGTCCATGGAGTCCACGCCGATGGCGCGGAGCATGACTTCACGATCCGCCTCGCGGGGACCGATGTGCCGAGAGAGAAAGCTGCCCGTGTTCATGGGTTCGGGGTTTGCAGGTGAATAGCGGACAAATATACTTCGCTCCCCCCCGAATCGGTTGAGGTTCAAGCGTCAAATCGACGGGGTTTGGGGCCAACTTTGCGGCATGCGCTTCCCCGCCCCCACCCACGTCGCGATTGCCCTCGGAGGAGCGGTCGCTCCGGCGACGCAGTTCGTGCTGTGGGGCGGCTCGTCGGCGCACGCTTGGGCGTTGGCCGGGCTGACGGGAGCGATGACGGGAGCGGCCTATTCGCTGCACCGGGTGGTGAAGGCGCACCGAGCGCCGGAGGAACTGCGGCCGGAGCGGCGGGCGTTCCTTTTGGATCATGGGGGGAAGCTCTTGGCGGCTTGGGCGGCGGCGTTGCTGGCGGCGGGCTGTGCGTTCGTGGCGCACGCGATGCCGCTCGTGCAGCGGTTGCTCGCTCCCGGGCCGCTGGCGCTGGCGGCGGTGGGCGGCGCGTTGACCGTGGCGTACGCGTTCTTGCCGTGGCGGGCCGGCGGGCGGCGGGCGGCGGGGCGCGAGTGGCCGGGGGCGAAGTTGCCGTGGATTGCGCTGACGTGGGCGGTGCTGTCGGTCGCGCTGCCGGCTTATTTGGTCGAGGAAGGCGCGGAGCACGCGTGGCTCGCCTTCCTGGGCCAAACCGCATTCGTGGCCGGCATCACCGTCCCGTTCGATGTGCGCGACCTCGACGTGGACGCCCCGGGGATGCGCACCCTCCCGCACCTCATCGGCCCGTCCCAAGCCATCCGCATCGCGCTGTTCCTCGTGGCCTTCAGCGCGGCCGCCTTCGTGAGCGCAGACGCCGCGGCCGGCCGGTACCTCGTGAGCGCCGCCGCGCTGCTCGCGGTCGCCTTCGGGTCGCGCGCCCGCGGCACCCGCTATTACGACCTCCTGCTCGACGGGCTGCTCACCGCCCAGGGGGTGGCGCTGTGGATTTGACAGGCGGGTCATGCGCGGGGGAGGGATTTCCTGCGAACTTTACCCGCCTGAACTGACCGACCGAGCCATGAACGCCGATTTCACCCTCGAAACCGCCCGCGCCCTCGACGCGGCGGACCCGCTGAGCCGCTTCCGCGACCAGTTTTTCATCCCGCAACACGAAGGCGAGGACTGCATTTACTTGACGGGCAACTCGCTCGGGTTGCAGCCTCGGGCGGCGGCGGACGCGTTGCAGGTGGAACTCGACAGTTGGCGGGAGCACGGGGTCGAGGGGCATTTCCGGGGCGCGCATCCGTGGGCGGATTACCATGAGCGGTTTGCGCGGGGTTTGGCCCACCTCACGGGCGCTCAGGAGAACGAGGTGGTGGCGATGAATGCGCTCACGACGAACCTGCACCTGCTGCTCGTCAGCTTCTACCGGCCGCAGGGGAAGCGGCGGAAGATCATCGCGGAGGCGAAGGCGTTTCCCTCGGATCGCTACGCGCTCGTAAGCCAAATCCGCTTTCACCACGGCGACCCCGCCACCGACCTCATCGAACTCAGCCCCCGCCCGGGCGAGCACACCCTCCGCACGGTCGACATCGAGTCCGCCATCCGGGAAGCCGGCGACGAGCTCGCCCTGGTCATGATGGGCGGCGTGAACTATTACACGGGGCAGCGCCTCGACATGCGGACCATCGCAGCCGCCGCCGCCGAAGTCGGTGCCCTGTGCGGCTTCGACCTCGCCCACGCCATGGGCAACGTGCCGATGTCCCTCCACGAATGGGGGGTCGACTTCGCCTGCTGGTGCTCCTACAAGTACCTCAATTCCGGGCCGGGCGCAGTCAGCGGCATCTACGTGCACGAGCGGCACCTCGGCCTGACGGACATCCCGCGCTTCGAAGGGTGGTGGGGGCACGACAAGGAGCGCCGCTTCCTCATGGAACCGGACTTTCGCCCCATCGCGACCGCCGAGGCGTGGCAGCTCTCGAACGCGCCCGTCCTCAACATGGCTGTCCACGCCGTCGCCCTCGACCAGTTCCTCGAAGCCGGCATCGACGCGCTGCGCGAACGGGGCGACCGGCTCACCGCCTACCTCGAAGCGGCCATCCACGACGTGGCGGAGCGCACCGGCTCCGAACTCGAAATCATCACGCCAGCCGAAGTCGACCAGCGCGGCTCGCAGATTTCGTTGTTTGCGCACGGATTTGGTCGCCAGCTCTTTGACGACTTGACCGCGGCGGGCGTCGTGGCCGATTGGCGGGAGCCGAATGTGATTCGGATGGCGCCGGTGCCGATGTACAATTCGTTCTCGGATTTGGCCCGTTTTCATGCCATCTTGCAGCACTGCATCCAAAAATCGAACTGAGCCATGCACCGCTCCTCCCGCTTTGCCGTCTTCGGCGTCGGCCGCTACGGTCAGCAAATCGCCCTCGCCCTGTCGGCCAAAGGCGCCGAGGTCATCGCCTTTGACTGCGATGGGACGAAAACCGAACGACTCAAGGATGAAATCGCGCTCGCGGTTACCCTCGACTCGACGGACAAGCGCGCCCTGCAGTCCCAAAAGGTCCAAGAAATGGACGCGGCCGTCGTGGCCATCGGCGAGAACTTCGAAGCGACGGTGCTCACCGCATTGAACCTGCTCGACCTCGGGGTGCCGCGGGTCATCGTTCGGGCGAACGACGAAAACCAGCAGCGCATTTTGACGAGCCTCGGGGTGACGGAAATCCTGAGCCCGGAAAGCGAGGTGGCGAACGTGGTCTCGGAGCGCCTGATTCACCCAAACATCCGGGGCTTCCTGCAGCTTCCCGACGATTACGAGATTGCTGAAATCCGCGCCCCCGAAAACTGCGTTGGTCGCACGCTCGGCAGCGTGGACTTGACGACGCGCTACGATTTGCGGCTCATCACCATTCGGCGGGTGACCCACGTGGAGGGCGGGGAGGACGTGGAGCACATCATCGGGGTGCCCCGTCCGGAAACGGAACTCGAGCCCACGGACACGCTTGTCGTCTTCGGCACGCTGACCGCGGTCAAGCGGTTCCTCGACGTCAATTCCTGATCAGCGCAGCACGGTGACCGAACCGCTGGCCTCCTGCCACAAGCTCAGGTTGCCCGCGGGATCCACCACCGACCGATACCGCGCCCGCCAAACGTACTGCCCGTCCGCCGTGTAATAGCGGCCTCCCGGACCGGCCCCGTGCCAATACGCCCCGAGCTCCGTGGCGCGCCACACCTCGTTGCCCCACCGGTCGTAAAGCACGAACTCAAGGTCCACGATGTTGCGCCCCTCGATGCGGAGCACCTCGTTCATGCCATCGCCATCCGGCGAAAACGCGTTGGGCACCCACAGCAAGGGCATCGCACAAAAATCCTTCACCCACGTGCTTTCCGTCGTCGTGCACCCGATGGCATTCGTCACCGAGGCCGAGTACAAACCCGGGCCATTCACCACCTGCACGTTCGACGGGTTCCCCGTGTTCCAGGAATACCCCGCAAACCCGCCGGGCACGCTCAACAAATACGTGGCATCCGGAAAGTCCTCAAAACAAAAGGTGGTGTCCGACGGCAAGTGCAGTTCCGGACTGGGCAGCGCCTCGAGCACCACGCTTTCCGTCGTGGAACACCCGCCGGCATCGGTCACCGTAACGCTCGCCGACCCCGATTCATACACCAAGGCCTCGGGACCTGACCCCCCGGTGGACCAAGCGAACTGAAACGGCCCAGTGCTGTCGTCCACGGGCGTCGCATCCAAGGCGGCGCCGTTCGACGAACAAAACGTCACCTCCGATGGCAAATCCAACACCGGCCCGTCCGAGAACACCACGGTGACCTCGTCCTCCGCTTCGCAGCCGTCTGCGGTGGTGATGGTGAGGGCGACCGTGGCCGAAGCCGTCAACGTGATCGTCGGCCCGCTCGCGCCAGGCACCGACCAGTCGTGGTCCACGGAACTGCTGTATCCCGACTGCAACACCACCTCCTCCCCCGTGCACGCCACCACATCCGGCCCCAAATCCACCGTCGGCTGAACCGACGCCACCTCGATGAAGTCCGAAGCCGTGCACCCGTCGCCGTTGGGCTCATTGACCTCCGCCGTGACCGTGTAAAGTTGGGTCACTTCCCCGACGACGGTCGGGTTGGGTACCGTGGGATCGGACAGCCCCATTGCAGGCGTCCACAGCCAATTCAGGTTCGCGGGCGAGTCGCTTGTGGCAAGCAGCTGAATCCCGTCCGTCGTGCAGGTCAGCACATCCAAGCCCGCATCGACCGTGAACGCCGGGTACACGTCCAAGTTGATGGACAGGTACAGGTCATCCCCGTCCGGAGCGATGGCCGCGCACTGCACGGTGACCGATTCCGTGGGCGTGAAGCTCACGGACTGGGTCGTGTTGTTCGCGAAAAGTTCGGCGGGCGTCCACGTGAAGCCCCAATCCGCGGGGTTGGAATCCGTAGGGTCGTCGTACCAACCCGTCACGTTCACGTACAGGTTGACCACATCGCCCGCGCAAATGTTGTCGTTGCTCGTGGCGATGTACTGTGCAGCGGCTTCGGGCACGGCCCAAAAACCAAACAGCACCAAGGCGCCCATCCACCGATTCATCGCTCGCAGAAACATCACTGCAATTTCGGGAATTTCCCCGTGTCAATCGACCACTGCCATTCGAGGGTCCAATTCGACCGCAATTCCAATCCCCCCGCGGCCTTCAGCCGCACGTCACCGGGGCGGCTCAACGCGGGGTCGGCCTCTTGGAACGTCCCGGCGCCGTGGCGATCGGATTCCCACACGAGTTCGACCTTGCCGGGGGGCAGTTCCCGAACGGTCCATGCAATGGAATCGCCCGCGGCGAGGGGGCGTTCGGCGAGGGAGCGACCGGCGGCGTCCTCCAGGCGCAGGCGGCCATCCACGGCAGGGGCCCTTGCGGTGACGATGAGTTCCGACAGGTGGTCGGCGGGCCACGTTGTCCAGTGGGTTTCAACCGAATCGGTCGGTTGGCCGCCCCACAGCGTCGCACCATCGGGATGCACTTCGAGCGTGTACTTGATGCCCGGCGCTTCGGCCACGTGGAGGGCGATTTCGAACGGGGTGAGGAGGGTCAGGGAGTCGAATCCGACTTCGACGCTGTCGACGAGGAGCCGCCAACCAGCGGGGTCGATGGCCTGAACGGGCAGGGCGTATCGGAGGGTGCGCTGGCGCGCCGCGACGTGCTTGCCGCTGGGTTTTGTGGTCGGACCGAGCGGGCGGCGCGCGTTCGATCGGCGCACCGCGAGGGTGTCCGCGCCGCCTTGCCAGGTCCAGACCAGGGTGTCCGGGTCGCTGGGCCACACCCACACGCTGTCGCGGTCGGCCCACCAGCTGAGGGAGTCGCCGGCGAGGTTGCGCCAGCTGAGGTGGCGGGTAGAGGCCGGGCCGTGCCATTCGACGGCGATGAGGCCGGTGGAGTCGGCGGTGGCGCGGCCGGGGTAGGTGGACTCGGGTTCGGCCGTCGGGAACAGCGTCATCGCCGTGGGCAGGGTGTCGCCGGCTTCCCAAACCGGGCCCCAAGCGACCGCCTCGCCCGGCTGCCACGCCCAGTCCTTGTTCGCGTCCTCGACCGCCCAGGTGCGGTACCGCCCGGGTGCGATGTAGCCGACTTCGAACCGCCCGGTCGCGTCCGTGAGGCCCACGTAGCGGGGGCGGGCGCCGGCGAGGAGGGAATCCAAGGGCCAGGCCGCGGGGAAGAGCATCACGCGAATGCCCTCGGAGGGGACAGCGAAATCGCGGTGGTGGATTTGGCCTGACCAGCGCAACGAGTCCAACTCGGGACCCGTCGAAGCCGCCCAAACCCCCTGCAGGAACGGGTTGCCCTCGTGCAAATCGACGACCGATTCGCCCAAATCCAGCACCACCGTGCTCCCCTCCGGCAAGGTCACCTCCGACCAGTCCAACTCGAGCGTCTTGCCGCGCAGGCGGTACGTCGGCAGCGCATCGAGCGGCGGGGAAATCAGCCACTGCTCGCGGAAATTCTTCACCTGCACGTACTCATCGAACGCGATGCGCAACACGCCGCCCTCCCAATTCGTCGTGCCCGCCGGCGGATCCACCGCCAGCACGCGCGGCGGGTCCTCGTCCACCGGTCCACCCGTGGGCGAGGACACCTGGGCGCACCCCGCGAGGAGCAGCGCCGCCGGCCACCACTTCAGGCCTCCCATGCGTCCCAATGCGTTTCCACCAAGGCCGCCACCGCTTCCAAACCCGCCACATCGTCGGCGCTGAAGCCGTCGAGCTCCGTCGAATCGATGTCGAGAACGGCCACCACCCGGCCCTGCGCCCGAATGGGCACCACCACTTCCGAGCGGGTAGCCGCGCTGCACGCGACGTGGCCCGGGAAGGCCTCGACGTCGGGCACGTGCTGCGTCGACACCGTGTCCCACGCCGCCGCGCACACCCCCTTTCCGTGGTGCAAGCGCGTGCACGCCACCGGACCTTGGAACGGCCCGAGCACCAGCTCGTCGCGCTGGAAGTCCACCGTGTAGAAGCCCACCCAGTGCCAGCCAAACGCCTCGTACAGCGCCGCCGCCAAATTCGCGAGGTTCGCGACCCGGTGGGGTTCGCCCTCCACCAAGGCCCGCAACTGGGGCAACAAAGCGGGCCAGCGTTCGGCGGGCGAGGACGGGAGGTGCAGGGTGGAGGACATGGCGCAAAGATACGGCGCGGGGTTCACGCCAAAGCCAGGACCGCCGCGCCCGTGACTTCCCAGCCCTGGGCCTCCAGGGCGGTCGCGCAAGCCCGCAACGTGGCGCCCGTCGTGAGGACGTCGTCCACGAGGACCGCGCGGTGGGGGCCGGTCGGAGGGCGGGCTTCGTAGGTCGCGCCGAGGGTTTGTTGGCGGGTCGTGCGGTTGCTGCCCGTCAGGGAGGCCTGGTGCTGGCGTCGGACGAGGGCGTTGCGGGCGACCGGGAGGTGCCAGGTGTGCGCCGCCCCGCGGGCGATGAGTTCGGCTTGGTTGTAGCCGCGTCGGGCTTTGCGGCGCCAGTGCAGCGGGACCGGGACGAGGACCGTGCCGGGCGGGTCGTTGCCGGCCGCGAGCCACCGGCCGGCGCGCAGGGCGAGCTGGCGGTCGCCGCCGTACTTCATGCGGTGGACGAGCGGATGGAGTTCGGGGGCGCCCCGGAGGCGGAATCCGAGGGCGCCCTGGAGGCCGTAAACGCGGTCGGCGAACAGGACTCGGCCGGCGGGGCCGCGAACGTCCGGCCACGAGAGCGCGCACGCCCAGCACGCCCCGAGCGGCATGTCTTCTCCCCAGGCCGGCGCCTCGCAGCGCACGCACCACCGGGGGAACACCCAATCCCACGCCCCATTCCAGTTCATCATGGGGCAAATGAAGGGCGCCGGTTCCGGGATTCCATGGGGAGTTTGTGGGCGGGGGTGGTAGCTTTGTGGGTGCGATGAAATTTGGAAAGTTGGAGACGTTGGAGGGGTTCCCGGACGGGGGCTTTGCGTTGCCGGGCGATGCGGCGGTGACGGGGCGCGTGCTGTCGGGTGCGGGGCGGCCGTGGAACGTGCGGTGTGGGGGGACGATGTGGACGGTGCGGGCGTGGCGGGGAAGCGTGTTCCAGGGGGTGCCGCAGCGGGCGTGGCCGGAGGCGTATGGGCGGGCGTTTGGGACGATCGAGTTCAACGCCACGCATTACCGCATTCACCCGGCGGACCGGATGGCCGAATGGGCGGCGGGGATGCCGGAGCATTTCCGGTTCTGTGCCAAGTTTCCGCAGATCATCACGCACTTTCGGCGGTTTGCGAATTGCGAGGGGCCGACGGCGGATTTCATCGATGGGCTGGTGGCGTTGGGGGAGCGCCGGGGGCCGTCCTTCATTCAGTTGCCGCCGAATTATGGGCCGAATAAGGGGCAGGCGTTGCTGGACTACTTGGCGCAGTGGCCGCGGGAGTTGGAGGTGGCCGTGGAGTTTCGGCACCCGGATTGGTTCGCGGGCGGGGCGGAGGCTGAGCGGGTTTGGGAGGGGCTGGAGGCGTTGGGCGTGGGGGCCGTGATCAGCGATACGGCGGGTCGGCGGGATGCGGTGCACATGCGGGTGACTGCGCCGTTTGTGCTGATTCGGTGGGGCGGTTACGCTGGCCATCCGACGGACCAAATCCGCCTTCAATCCTGGATCGACCGCCTCGGCACCTGGTTCGACCGGGGCCTCCGCGAAGCCCATTTCCTCGTCCACCAACCCGACAGCATCACCACCCCCGAAACCTGCGCCGCCTTCGCCGACCGGGTCGAAGCCGCATCCGGCACCCGCCCCATCGCGCCCTCCGTCTTACCCTTCGCGTGACAGCAACCCGAACTGAAAAAAGTGGTGCGCCGTGTGGTGCCGCACCAACCCCTTGACGTCGTCCGCCGGCATCGGCCCATAAACGGGGTGCTCGTAGGTGCCGGTCAGCGCTTCGATTTGGCCCAGCAACGCCGCAAACCGCTCCACCTCCGCGGCCAAATCCGCTCCCCTACGCACCGCCAACACCGGCGCTGTCGCCAAATTCCGCGGCGTCTCAAACGGCGACTTCACGGCCACCCGCCGCAAAAACGCCTTGCCCACGTACCGCGCAAGCCACCCCGCAAAACCGCCCATCTTCCGCTCCCCGAGGTACAGCTCCATGAACCGGTTCACGTGCTGCACCATGCCCGGCGCATCGAGCTTGCCCCAAGCCGGTTGCGTCCCGGGCTCCAAAGCTGCCAGCGCCGCCGTCAACCGCTCAGCCGAGGGCGTTTCCGCGTGAAATTCCATCGATCAGGCCCCGTGGCACTTCTTGTACTTCTTGCCCGATCCGCACGGACAGAGGTCGTTCGGCATCACCTTCTTATCCATCCGAATCGGCTCCTGCTTCGGCGGGGGCGGGGCCTGCACGCCGCCTTGTTGCTGCTGCGCCCGAGCGGCCGCCGCTTGGGCCGCCGCCATGGCTTGCTGCTGGATGTTTTGGATGCCGGCCTTCGTCACCTGCACATTGCCCGCAGCGATGACCGGATCCACCGCAGGACGGCTTGGCGCTTGTTGCGGCGCGGGGCCGGTGGGGATGGTGCACTTCATGAGGAATGAAGCGACGTCAGCGTTCATTTGGCCTGCCATCTGCTGGAACAAACGGAAGCTCTCCATCTTGTAAATCACCAGCGGATCCTTCTGCTCATACCGGGCATTCTGCACGTTCGAACGGAGGTCGTCCATCTTGCGCAACTGCTCCTTCCAATACTGGTCGATGATGGCGAGCACCACGGCCTTCTCGAGCTCCTCCAGCACGCTCCGCCCCTGCGTTTCCACGCTCGTCGCGATGTGCGCGCCCACCTGCAGCGTCTTCCGCCCGTCGGTGAACGGAACGAGGATGTTCTGGTAGTTGTTCGACTCGTCGTTGTGGACGCGCTCGATGACCGGATGCGCCCGCTGCGCCAGCAGTTCGAACTTCTCGCGGTAGGTGCGTTCGGCATGCAGGAAGGTCTCCAAGGCCAAATCCGCTGGCGTCTTCGCCGCAAATCCCGCCTCATTCACCGTCGGCTCAATCCCGAAGTCCGTGAGCAACGCCATGCGGTACCCCTCGAAATCCTTGTTCGGGTGGAAGGCCATCACGTGCTGCTCCACCAACTCGTAGAACATGTTTGCGATGTCGGTCCGCAACCGGTCGCCGTGCAGGGCGTGGCGGCGGCGCTTGTAAATCACCTCCCGCTGCGCGTTCATCACGTCGTCGTACTCGAGCAACCGCTTCCGCACGCCGAAGTTGTTTTCCTCCACCTTCTTTTGGGCCCGCTCGATGGACTTCGTGATCATGGAGTGCTGGATGACCTCGCCCTCTTTGTGGCCCATCCGGTCCATCATCTTCGCGACGCGGTCCGAGCTGAAAAGGCGCATCAAGTCGTCCTCGAGCGACACGTAGAACTGCGACGAACCCGGGTCCCCTTGACGGCCTGAACGTCCGCGCAGCTGGCGGTCGACCCGGCGACTGTCGTGGCGCTCCGTTCCGATGATGGCCAGTCCGCCCAACTCCTTTACCTCCTGCTTCAACTTGATGTCCGTTCCGCGACCCGCCATGTTCGTGGCGATGGTCACCGCCCCGCGTTGGCCCGCCAACGCAACGATTTCCGCCTCGCGCTGGTGCATCTTCGCGTTCAGCACCTGGTGCTGGATGCCGCGCAGGTTCAGCATCTTCGAGAGCAATTCGCTCACTTCCACCGTCGTCGTGCCCACGAGCACCGGTCGCCCGGCCTCGCTCAGCTTCACCACGTCGTCGATGATGGCGTTGTACTTCTCGCGCTTCGTCTTGTAGACCAAATCCTGCTCATCCTTCCGCGCAATCGGCCGATTCGTCGGAATGACCATCACGTCGAGCTTGTAGATGTCCCACAACTCGCCCGCTTCCGTCTCCGCCGTACCCGTCATCCCGGACAACTTGTTGTACATCCGGAAGTAGTTCTGCAAGGTGACGGTCGCGTAGGTCTGCGTGGCCGCCTCCACCTTCACCGACTCCTTCGCCTCGATGGCCTGGTGCAACCCGTCGGAATAGCGGCGGCCGTCCATGATGCGCCCCGTCTGCTCGTCCACGATCATGACCTTGTTGTCCATGACCACGTAATCGACGTCCTTTTCGAACAGGGTGTACGACTTCAGGAGCTGGTTCATCGTGTGAATCCGCGCGCTCTTGATGTTGTAGTCCTGCATGAGAGCGGCCTTCTTCTCGGCGCGCTCTTCATCGGTTCCCGGATCGTTGTCGATCGCCACGAGTTCGGTGGCGAGGTCCGGCATCGTGAAGAACGTGTCGTCCTCCATGTTGCGCGTGAGGTATTCGATGCCCTTCTCCGTCAGCTCGACCTGCTTGTGCTTCTCGTCGATGACGAAGTACAGCTCTTCGTCGGCTTCCGGCATGTGCCGCTTGTTGTCCTGCAGGTAGTAGCCCTCGGTTTTCAAGAGCTGCTGCTTGATGCCGTCGTTGCTGAGGAATTTGATGAGGGCCTTTGATTTGGGCAGTCCACGGTAGGCGCGGAACAAGGCCAAATTCGCCTCCGCAGCCTCCTCCTTGCTCACCCCTTCCGTGGTCAACCCCTTCTTCGCCTGCGCGAGGAAGCCCTGCACCACCTTCTGCTGCACGCTGACCAAGCTCACCACCTTCGGCTTGAGCTCCTCGAATTCGTGCACGTCCCCCTTCGGCGTCGGACCCGAAATGATGAGCGGCGTCCGCGCTTCGTCGATCAACACCGAGTCCACCTCGTCGACGATGGCGAAGTGGTGCGGGCGCTGCACGAGCTGGTCGGGGCGCTGCGCCATGTTGTCGCGCAGGTAATCGAAACCGAACTCGTTGTTCGTGCCGTACGTGATGTCCGCGCGGTAGGCCTTCCGGCGCGCTTCGCTGTTGGGCTGGTGCTTGTCGATGCAATCCACGGACATGCCGTGGAACTCGAACAGCGGTCCCATCCACTCCGAGTCGCGGCGGCTCAAGTAATCGTTCACCGTCACGAGGTGCACCCCCCGGCCCGCCAATGCGTTCAAGAACACCGGCAGCGTCGCCACCAAGGTCTTTCCTTCACCGGTCTGCATCTCCGCCACCTTTCCGCGGTGCAACGCGACCCCGCCGATGAGCTGCACGTCGTAGTGGACCATGTTCCACTCGACCTCCGCCCCGGCCGCCATCCACTTGTTCGCCCAAACCGCTTGGTCGCCTTCAATGGCCACGCTGTCGCGGCCCGCGGCCACCTCGAGGTCCCATTCCGTCGCGGTCACGCGAAGCTCCTTGTTCTCCGACCAGCGCCGCGCCGTTTCTTTCACGAGCGCAAACGCTTCGGGCAGGATTTCTTCGAGCACCACCTCGAGCGCCTCGTTCACGCCCGCATTCAACGCGTCCACTTGGTCGTAGCGCGCTTCCTTGGCATCGAGGTCGTCGTCCGCCATGGCATCCGCCTCGACCCGCAAGGCCTCCTGCTCTTCGACGAGCGGCTTCAGGTGTTCTTGAATGCGCTTCCGCAACCGGTCGGAAGCTTTTCGCAAGCCATCGTCTGACAAGGAACGCATCGCCTCTTCGTGCTTGTGCACGTCGTCGACGATGGGTTGAATGGCTTTGATATCGTTCGCGGCTTTATCGCCGATCAGTTTCTTGAGGAGCTTCTGCAGCATGCCACAAAAGTACGGACGGATTCGCACCGCTGAGAAAGGAATGTAGCAGGGCCGCGGATTGCCCCTTTTTTAGACCAAAAATCACCCCCGAAAACGACCCCAATCACCCTTACAAAATCGTGCCAAAAAATCGCGCCATTTCGCCAAAAAAGTTCCTCACGATTCATCCATAATCGCCCTATAATTGCTGAATTACAATTAGTTAAGGAGATATATTCAACGCCGTTGTTCACAACTACCCGCCATTGTGAATTCTTTTGTTTTGGGCTTCTGCCCGGTCTTCTGCTTTCTTTGAATCGTCAATCGGATGTGGGCCTTGCTGACCTCCGTTTTCCTGGCACTTAACCGTTCACTTCTCGCCCCCATTTGGGGGGAACACACGCCGCCTCTTCCGGCCCTCGCTGGGTCGGGAACAAGCTTTTTTTCGCTTGTTCGAACCAGGAAAACCCACCAGCACCGACCGCAGCCAGACCCACAAGTTTAACCTCCACCGATTCAGTCATCGCGACCATGAACGAAATCAAAACCGCCACCCAGTCGACCATCGACGCCGTCCTGCCGGAAAACACGGTTGTTGCAGAGCCCATTCTGCAGGAAAACCCCAACCGCTTCGTCCTGTTCCCCATTGAGCACGATGACATTTGGAGTTTCTACAAGCGGTCGGAGGCGAGCTTTTGGACAGCGGAGGAAATTGATTTGGCCGCGGACATCGTGGATTGGAACAGCAAGCTCAACGACGACGAGCGCTACTTCATCAAGCACGTGCTCGCGTTCTTCGCGGCGTCGGATGGCATCGTGAACGAGAATTTGGCCGAGAACTTCGTCGCGGAAGTCCAATACACCGAAGCCAAATTCTTCTACGGTTTCCAAATCATGATGGAGAACATCCACTCGGAAACCTACTCCTTGCTCATCGACACCTACATCAAAGACAAGGAAGAGAAGCACCAACTGTTCAACGCCATCGAAACGCTCGATTGCGTCAAGAAAAAGGCGGAGTGGGCGCTGAACTGGATCGAGAACGGATCGTTTGCGGAGCGCATCGTGGCGTTTGCTGCGGTGGAAGGCATTTTCTTCAGCGGCAGCTTCTGCTCGATTTTCTGGCTGAAGAAGCGCGGCCTGATGCCGGGGTTGAGCTTTTCGAATGAATTGATTTCACGCGACGAGGGCTTGCACTGCGATTTCGCCTGCATGCTCTACAACGACCACATCGTCAACAAGCTGCCGAAGAAAACGGTGCGCAAAATCATCGTGGATGCGGTGACCATCGAGAAGGAGTTCATTTTGGATGCCCTCCCCGTGCGCCTCATCGGTATGAATTCGGACCTGATGAGCCAGTACATCGAGTTCGTGGCGGACCGGCTGCTCGTGGAGTTGGGCTGCGAAAAGGAGTTCGATGTGACGAACCCGTTCGATTTCATGGACATGATTTCGCTTCAGGGCAAGTCGAACTTCTTTGAAAAGCGCGTGGGTGAATACCAAAAGGCAGGCGTCATGAAGTCCGGTGACAGCCAAGAAAGCGCCTTCTCGTTGGACGCAGACTTTTAATTCTTCAGCATCATGTACGTAGTCAAGCGCGACGGCCGGCGAGAGCTGGTCCAGTTCGATAAAATCACCGCCCGCATCAAGAAACTCTGCTACGGGCTCGACGACGCCGTGGATGCCGTGAAGGTGGCGATGCGCGTCATCGAAGGGGTGTACGACGGGGTGACCACCACCGAGCTCGATAACCTCGCAGCGGAAGTGGCGGCGACGAATGCGGTATCGCATCCCGACTATGCGAGTTTGGCCTCGCGCATCGCGGTGTCCAATTTGCACAAGTCCACGCACAAATCCTTCGCCGAAACCATGGCGCTGCTCCACAACTACGTGGACCCCGTCACCGGCGCGAACGCGAGCCTCATCGCTGCGGACGTCATGGAAATCATCCGCGACAATGCGGAATTCCTCGATTCGCAAATCATTTACGACCGCGACTTCAACTACGACTACTTCGGGTTCAAGACCTTGGAGCGTTCGTACCTGCTCAAGCTCGATGGCAAGATCGCCGAGCGCCCGCAGCACATGCTCATGCGCGTGGCGGTGGGCATCCACAAGGAGGACCTCGAGAGCGCCGTAGCCACGTACAACATGATGAGCGAAGGCTGGTTCACCCACGCCACGCCCACCCTGTTCAACTCCGGCACCCCGAAGCCCCAAATGTCGAGCTGCTTCCTGCTCACCATGAAGGAGGACAGCATCACCGGCATTTACGACACGCTGAAGCAGACCGCGAAGATTTCGCAAAACGCAGGCGGCATCGGCCTCGCCATCCACGACATCCGCGCCACGGGCTCGTACATCAAGGGCACGAACGGCACGTCGAACGGCATCGTTCCGATGTTGCGCGTGTTCAACGACACGGCCCGCTACGTCGACCAGGGCGGCGGCAAGCGCAAGGGCTCGTTCGCCATTTACCTCGAACCGTGGCACGCCGACGTGTACGACTTCCTCGATTTGAAGAAGAACCACGGAAAGGAGGAGCAGCGGGCGCGGGATTTGTTCTACGCCATGTGGATCCCGGATTTGTTCATGAAGCGGGTGGAGGAGAA
>CAYMHW010000050.1:0-17247 GCA_964390365.1 uncultured Comamonadaceae bacterium
GCCGAATCCGGCAGGTCGAGGGAGGCCAGGGTGGCCGCGGCGGAGGTGGGCGAGTCGGTCGACGCGTCGAAGAGGTAGAGGACGATTTGGGCGGAGGCCGCGCGGGAGAGGGCGCGTCGGATGCCCTCGGCCTCGATGGCGTCGGCGGTTTCGCGGAGGCCCGCCGTGTCGATGAACCGGAATTTGATGCCGCTCAGGATGCACGTGTCCTCCACCGTGTCGCGCGTGGTGCCCGCGATGTCGCTCACGATCGCGCGGTCGTCGCCGAGGAGCGCGTTCAGCAGGGTGGATTTGCCGCGGTTGGGGGCGCCGAGAATGGCCACGGGAAGGCCGTTGCGGATCGCGTTGCCTGCGCGGAAGGAGTCGGCCAGGTGGCGGGTTTGGGACGTGATTTGGTCCACCAAGGCCAAAAACCGCTCACGGTCCGCAAATTCCACATCCTCCTCCGCGAAATCCAGCTCCAACTCCAGCAAGCCCGCGAACCCGATCAGCTCCTCGCGCAACGCCCGGATCTCCCGAGCAAAGCCGCCCCGCAGCTGGTCCAGCGCCAGCCGGTGCGCCCCTGCATGCTCCGCCGCGATCAAGTCGCCCACGGCCTCCGCCTGCGTCAAGTCCATCCGCCCGTTCAAAAACGCCCGCGCCGTGAACTCCCCGGGCCCCGCATGCCGGCACCCCGCCGCCATCAGCGACCGCACCGCCTCCTGCTGAATGAAGGGCGACCCGTGCACCCCCAGTTCCACCGTGTCCTCCCCCGTGTACGACCCCGGCCCCCGGAACACCGTCGCCACGCACTCGTCCAGCACCGCCCCCTCGGCATCCCGCAACCGCCCGAACACCGCCCGGTGCGATTCCACCCCCGCCAGCGACCGCGAAAACACCCGCGAAACGCACGCCAGCGCCTCCGGCCCGCTCACCCGAATCACCGCAATTCCGCCCATCCCGGCGGCCGTCGACAGGGCGCAGATCGTCGCCCCGTCCAAAGCTTGGACCATTCCTGAGTTCATGGGACAAATTTGGCCTAAATTTGCCCCGCGAAAACAACCCGCGAAAACAAACCCCTCCGCGACATGAGCGTACTCGTCAACAAAGATTCCAAAATCATCGTGCAAGGCTTCACCGGCGGCGAAGGCACCTTCCACGCAGGTCAAATGATCGATTACGGCACGAACGTCGTGGGCGGTGTCACCCCCGGAAAGGGCGGCAGCGAGCACCTTGGCAAGCCCGTCTTCAACACGGTCAGTGAGGCCGTGGCGGCCACCGGCGCGGACGTGAGCATCTTGTTCGTTCCCCCGGCATTCGCTGCGGACGCCATCATGGAAGCCGCGGACGCGGGCATCAAGGTCATCGTGGCCATCACCGAAGGCATTCCGGTGGCCGACATGACGCGCGTGAAGGCCTACATCGACGCCCGCGACACGACCCTCATCGGTCCCAACTGCCCCGGCGTCATGACGGCAGGGGAGGCGAAAGTCGGCATCATGCCCGGCTTCATCTTCACCCCCGGCCGCATCGGCATCGTCTCCAAGTCCGGCACCCTCACCTACGAGGCGGTCGACCAGGTCACGAAGGCGGGCATGGGCCAGTCCACGGCCATCGGCATCGGCGGTGACCCCATCATCGGCACCACGACCCTCGAGGCCGTGAAGCTCCTCATGGCCGACGACGACACCGACGGCATCATCATGATCGGCGAAATCGGGGGCGACCTCGAGATCAAGGCCGCTCGTTGGATCCAAGAGCACGGCACGAAGCCGGTGGTCGGATTCATCGCCGGCGTGACCGCGCCGAAGGGCCGGACCATGGGCCACGCGGGCGCCATCGTTTCGGGCGAGGAGGAATCGGCAGAAGCGAAGAAGCGCGTCATGCGCGAGTGCGGCATCCACGTTGTCGACAGCCCGGCGGACATCGGCGCGAAGATGGCCGAAGTCCTCGGCGTGACGGCGTAATCCCATCCCAGATTCATCGAAAGCGGTCCATCAGGACCGCTTTTTTTTTTGCCCATCAGCTCCAGAGGTTCCGCATTCGCCTCTCGATTTGTTCTAGACAGCTCCGGGACGGTGTTTTCTTTAATTAATTGGTAAACAGTGTTTTAGTGATGAGGGGTCGGCTCGTTCACGCATTGTCACATATTCTCGTGGAACCCTGCATGCAATCGATGCGTAACATTGTGAGACGTGGAATATTTTGGATGAACCTGTTTTTTCATCGGTCGAATCTCCATTCGATGCGGTTGAACTTGCGGGGGTTTCCATTCACCTGAACCGAATGAACCGATGAAGTTGTCTTCCATTACGGCCCGTTTGGGCATGCTGCTGCTGGCTTTGCTGCCGGCGTTTTGGGTTTCAGCCCAAACCAGTCCCAATTGCTCTGATGTCACGGCATGCAATTACACCGACGGTTCATCCTCCAACGCGGATTGCGAATACACTTCCTGCGCGGGATGCATGGAGCCGTTAGCCTGCAACTACGATGCAGCAGCGACCAAAGGAGATGGGTCATGCGTTTTCGTCGGAAATTCGGCGTGTGCTGAATGCAGCTGGTCAGGCGGCCCCAACCCCAGCGACGGCAGTGGCACGCTCATCGCCAACGACGACGACGGCGACGGCATCTGCAACGCGTCCGACAATTGTTCCGACACGTCCGCCTGCAATTACGATGATTCGGCCAACACGCCGTGCATCGCCAAGTTGACGTACTACGCGGATGAAGACAACGACGGCATTGGTGACTACTTGCTCGGGTCCTACTGCGCCACGGATGCTCCTGCAAACAGCACCACGGATTTGGGCCCAGGCGATCAACTGGACCAGTGCACGGATCCTTACAAATGCAATTACGACGATGCCGCGAACGGTGCATGCGAAGAGGATTCGGACGATGACGACATCTGCGATGGCAGCGACAACTGCATCAACCGCCAAGCTCCGAACTACGACGACCCATCGAACGCCGCTTGTTGCGACGACGCAAACCAAAACGGGGTCTGTGACGACCGGGAGGTGCTGGGCTGCACAGACGACGAGGCGTGCAACTACTTGTCGGTTGCGAACGTGGACAACGGGACGTGCAAGTTCGTGGAGGCGGGCTCGTGCGATGCGTGTTTGGCGGGTGACAGCACGGTGACGGTATCTTCTTCGGTGGCCTCGCTGTTGGGGTTGGGTTCGACGAGCTTTGCGATTGGCCGGTTTGTGGACGGCGATTCAGACGACGACGGGGTGTGCAACGACGATGAGGTGGTGGGCTGTGTGGACGATACGGCTTGCAACTACAACGACGCGGCGACGGAGTCGTGCTACCTGGATGAGGATTTGGGCTACGGGGTGACGCCTTCTGGGGAGTCGTGCTCGGATCCATGCGCTTACGAGGACGTTTGCGGGGTGTGTGGCGGCGACGGGGAAGACGTGGACGACGACGGCACGTGCGACGATGGGGACAACTGCACGAACGTGCTGGCGTGCAACTACGATGACGCGGCGAACGAAGCGTGCCAGTTCCTGACGGAATGCGGCGCCTGCGCAGCGGGTACGGACGCGGACAACGACGGCTACATCGACGGGGACGACAGCGACTCGGACGACGATGGGGTGTGCGACGACGTGGACAACTGCACGAACGCCAATGCCTGCAACTACACGGACCCGGCGAATGGGGCGTGCAAGTTCCTGACGGAATGCGGCGAATGCGTTGCGGGCACGGATGCGAACGGCGACGGCATCGCGGACGGGGACGACAGCGATTCGGACGACGACGGGTTGTGCGACACGGAGGACAACTGCACAGACACGACGGCTTGCAACTACGACATCGCGCTGTACCCGGGGAACATGTCGTGCATGACGGACACGGACGGCGACGGGGTGTGCGATCCGCACGAGGTTCCGGGCTGCCAGGACCCGGTCGCGTGCAACTACCACGCGACGTCGACCGACAGCGACCCGTCGCTGTGTGCCTACGCTTCGAACGCCTGCGAGACGTGCTCGGGCGATGCCCACGACGGCACGGATGAGGTGGTGCTTTCGGATTCCGACGGCGACGGCATCTGCGATTCGGACGACTTGTGCTCGGACGTTTCGAAGTGCAACTACGCTGCGAACCCGACGGAGTCGTGCGGCACGGACACGGACCAGAACGGGGTGTGCGACGAGGACGAGGTGGAGGGCTGCCGCAACGCGACGGCCTGCAACTACAACACGAACGCTACGCGCGACGACGGCACGTGCAAGTTCCCGACGGGCTGCCAATCGTGTTCCGGCGCGACGGACGGCAGCGGCACGGTGGTGCAACGCGACGACGACTTCGACGGGGTTTGCAACGACGTGGACAACTGCTCGGACCCGTCGGCCTGCAACTACATCGCAGCGGCCTCGGGAAATGCGGCGTGCACGTATGCCGAGGCGGGCAAGACGTGTGCGGGGAACTGCATCACGGACATCGATTTGGACGGCATCTGCGACTTCAACGGCCAGGATTTGTGCACGGACCAAGCCGCGTGCAACTTCAACGACCCGGCGAACCCGGCGTGTTTGTACCGGAACGCGTGCGGGGATTGTGGGGAGACGGAGCCCGGGGTGTTGGGGTACGACCCGGAGGTATACTGCGACTGCGACCTGCACGTTCTCGATGCATTGGGCAACTGCGGCGGGGGCTGCACGGCCGACGTGGATGGCGATGGCATTTGCGACAACGTGGACCCGTGCCTGATCCCAGGCGAGACGCCGGACGAGTGCGGCGTGTGCGCCGGTCCGGGCGCCATCTACGAGTGTGGATGCTTCGAACTTCCGAGCGACGCCTGCGATTGCGAGCCCAACGGCACGGTTTCCTACCCGGTTCAGGGCCAGGATTGCGATGGCAATTGCCTGTACGGCTACACCATCGTGGAAGGCGACACGATTTGCAAGTTCTTCGACAACGCGGAAGTGACCGTTCCGCCCCAACCATTCAAGCGGGAAGGGTCCGCGAACCGAGCGATTGCTCGCATCGATCCGCTTCGACTCGAGGAATGGCTCGCGAAATTCGACACCTTGCACAACCGGATGTCGCGCAACCTCGACGACGGCTCGCTAACCGGCGCTTCGGAGCGCCTCACCATCGAGGAGAAAATCCTCGACAAGGGAGAGTTGAGCGTCCTCGGCAAGACCCACCTCTCAGGGTTTGTCCAAATGGACAGCAATGTCGTCGTCCTCGGCAACCTCGTGGTCGAGCAAGACATGACCATAAAAGGAACAACCTTCTCCCTTGGGGGCATCGAGACCTCATCCATGAACATGTCAGGTGACTTGTCAGTGGGCGGTGCCACCGTCATTGACTCCACCCTCGAGGTCCTCCAATCGACCCTCTTGCACGACTCGTTGACTGTCCTCGGAAGGGTGAATGTGGGCCGCGACCGGGTCTTCACCGTGGACACGTTGGGCAACACCCAAATCAACGGGCAAGTCACCATCCTCGACTCCCTCATCGCCACTTCAAGTGGAACCCGCCTGAGCGACCTCACCGCGGAATCTACCGTGGTCGCCACGCTCAACGCGAAAGGAGACGCCACGTTCGAGAACAACGTGGCAGTGGATGGGAATGTTGAAGTCGACGGGCGGTTGTCCGTCGATGGCAATGCGGCCATCAGCGGTTCGTTGGAAGTGGACGGCGCATCCACCTTCACGGGAGTCAGTTCCTCTTCGATTTCGAACAGCGGCAACTTATCCTCAGGCACCATCGACAACGCCAACGCCCTCACAACGGGTTCGCTGGACGTAAAAAACGCCACGACCACTTCGACCCTCAACGTCGCATCCACCGCAGAGGTGGGAGGCACCTTCACCGTCACTGGGGATGAGGACGCCCCCCTCTTCGTTGTGGGACGCGGTGCGAACAATGGCGCGCTTGGCAGCGCCTCCCTCCCAGGGGACTTCCGGATTTACGCCAGCCCCTCGGCTTATCTGAACGCCCCTTCAACTCCGCGGATCGCCCTGCTCAACACCGGAGCTGTCACGGCGACAGGGACCATCACCGGAAGGAACTTCCGAACGACCGCTGCGACCGAACTCAGCACCTTTGCCGGTTCGCTGAAGGTCATGAAAGCAACGGAACTCGCTGAAGGCATCCTCGTCAAGGCGAACGGCAGCAATGCGTTTTCGGTCAATGGAGCCACCGGTGCGATTGCATTCGAGAACGGAACGAACCTCAACGGGAACACCACCATCGCTGCGGGCCGTTCCCTGACCCTCGGATCGGCGGGCAACGGGGCCAACCTCACCGTGAACGGGGCCACGTCCCTCCAAGGGCTCACCGTCGCGGGAGCAGCGAACTTCAGCAGCGCCTTGAATTTGAGCGGCGCCACCACCCTTGGAGGATCCCTGACGATGACGTCCGCCAGTTCGCCGTTGAAGGTCGCCGGCCAGCTCGTGGTGGGGTCTTCGACGAATACGCCGCCGGATGGGCATTTGGCCTACTTCGATGGCGGAGCAGGCGGCACGGCCACCAACAGCGGCATCGCCATCCGCTTGAATCACGCGAACGACCAACCGCGCAACGAGAACAATTTCATCACGTTTTACAACAAGAACGCCTCGGCGATCGGACGCATCGAGGGCGAATACGCTGGCGATTGGCAACAGAATCGAGGCAAAAAGCTCAGTTACGACGAACACGTGGTGGCCACGACCCAAGCCTGGGCTGAGGTGTCCGTGGCGGGGAGTGCCCTGATTGCGAAAGCAGCGATCGCCACGTACAAGGTCATTTCGCAATTGGCGCACTTGATTCCGGATTCGTGGATGGTGTTTTGGCCGAGCATTGACTTCGGTGACATCCCTTCGGCAATCGGCAACGCGGTCAGTGCGGCATCGGAGGTGAGCACGGACGCCGCTGATTTGGTCTTGCTCACGGCCGACGCGGTGGCCAACGCCGCTTTCATGGCAGAATGGAACAGCATCAACAATTCTGAATTTGGCGTCGCCTACGCCACGGGCAACGGGGACTACGCCGAATGGATTCCCCGTGCGAACCCGCGCGAAGAGCTCCACCCGCGCCAAATCGTAGCCGTCAAACGCGGCGAAGTCAGCCTGCGCACCGACGATTTCGACCACCTCATGGTCATTTCCTCGGCTCCCGCGGTCCTCGGTAAAATGCCGGCCGATGAAGAAGCGTACCGCTACGAAAAGGTCGCCTTCCTCGGTCAGGTTCCAGTGGAAGTGGTGGGCGAAGTCGCATCGGGCGATTACATCTTGCCGACCGGTGATCACGATGGCTATGGCATTGCGGTTGCGCCGGATGAATTGGCGCCGGAGCAGATTCCGTTCATCGTGGGCGTGGCGTGGGAAGCGGGTACGGATCCCTACTTCAACGTGGTGAATGTGGTGGTGGGCTTGGACCACTCGAGCACGGCGAATCGCTTCGCTGAGATGCGCGAGCAATTGGGCCAAATGCGTTCCGAGCTCGACGAGTTGGCCGCCCTCATGACGGGCACGGCGGCACCAGAAGCGGTGGCCGAAGCCCCACCCGCCCCCTCCTCAGGCTTCTTCAGCCGCCTCTTCGGCAAAGGCAGCAGCCCCGCAGTCCGCGAAGAAGCGGCTCCCCCCGCGGACCTCGCCGCCACCCCCTCGATGCTGGAGGGCATGACCAAGGAGGACATCCTCGAGGCCGTCGAAGCCACCAAGGACGGCCGCACTCCGGCGGCATGGCAGAACGTGAACAGCAAGGAACTCAGCGCCATCCTGCAAACCGTGGTCGAAACCTTCGTCGACGAAGCAGAGCAAGAAGCCCGCACCCAAGCCGACGAGGCGAAGGAAGAGGCCATGGCCCAGTTCCCCAACCTCGTCGACCAAACCCTGAGCGGATACCATTCGGTCGATGACATCCTGCGTGACCAGCAACGCCAGCTCGCCGAGTTGGGCGTCGACCCGGAGGAAATGCGCCGGATTGAGCACGAATTCATGGGGCGTATTTTGGCCAGTGAATTCTCCCTGGAAAACATCCAGAGCGTCCTGCGCCAACGCCCGGAAGTCCTCGCCGCTGCAGGGAACATCAAGCCCGGCACCCTCGCCGAAGAGCGCTACATCCAGCAGATTCAATACGAAATCGTGCGGGTGATGCAGGAAGAAGCACCGGAAGTCGCTGAATTCATGCCGATTGCGCAGACGACCCCACAACGCCACTGAGTGTCATGAAGCATCGATTCCCCTCCGCTTTCAAGGCCTTGCTGCTTGCGGCGTCCCTGCTCGTGGGCCTCGATTGGGCATCAGGCCAAACCACTTCCGGTTGCATGGACCCCACCGCCTGCAACTACAACGCCAGCGCCACCACTTCCGACGGCTCTTGCGAGCACACCAGCTGCGCGGGCTGCCGCGAGCCGCTCGCCTGCAATTACGATGCCTCCGCGACGAAGAGCGACGGCTCTTGCGTGTTCGTGGGCGACTCCGAGTGCGCGACGTGCAGTTGGGCGGGCGGCCCCAATCCCAGCGACGGCAGCGGCACACTCCTCAGCAACGACGACGACGGCGATGGCATCTGCAACGCCTCCGACCTCTGTTCCAACACGGCGGCCTGCAACTACGACGATCCGGCCAACGCGGCCTGCATCCTGAAAATCACGTACTACAAAGACAAAGACGGCGACGGGGTTGGCGATTACGCATTGGGCAGCTACTGTCCGGGCGAAGGCCCCGCAAACAGCACAACCACCTTGGACGCGGAGGGCAACTTGGACAACTGCACGGACGACAACGCCTGCAACTACAACGATCCGGCCAACGGCTCCTGCCTCGCAGATTCGGATGCAGACGGCGTATGCGACACGGTGGATGCATGCACCGACACGCAAGCTCCGAACTACGACGACTCATCGAACGCCGCTTGTTGCGACGACGCAAACCAAAACGGGGTCTGTGATGACCGGGAGGTGCTGGGCTGCACAGACGACGAGGCGTGCAACTACTTGTCGGTTGCGAACGTGGACAACGGGACGTGCAAGTTCGTGGAGGCGGGCTCGTGCGATGCGTGTTTGGCGGGTGACAGCACGGTGACGGTATCTTCTTCGGTGGCCTCGCTGTTGGGGTTGGGTTCGACGAGCTTTGCGATTGGCCGGTTTGTGGACGGCGATTCAGACGACGACGGGGTGTGCAACGACGATGAGGTGGTGGGCTGTGTGGACGATACGGCTTGCAACTACAACGACGCGGCGACGGAGTCGTGCTACCTGGATGAGGATTTGGGCTACGGGGTGACGCCTTCTGGGGAGTCGTGCTCGGATCCATGCGCTTACGAGGACGTTTGCGGGGTGTGTGGCGGCGACGGGGAAGACGTGGACGACGACGGCACGTGCGACGATGGGGACAACTGCACGAACGTGCTGGCGTGCAACTACGATGACGCGGCGAACGAAGCGTGCCAGTTCCTGACGGAATGCGGCGCCTGCGCAGCGGGTACGGACGCGGACAACGACGGCTACATCGACGGGGACGACAGCGACTCGGACGACGATGGGGTGTGCGACGACGTGGACAACTGCACGAACGCCAATGCCTGCAACTACACGGACCCGGCGAATGGGGCGTGCAAGTTCCTGACGGAATGCGGCGAATGCGTTGCGGGCACGGATGCGAACGGCGACGGCATCGCGGACGGGGACGACAGCGATTCGGACGACGACGGGTTGTGCGACACGGAGGACAACTGCACAGACACGACGGCTTGCAACTACGACATCGCGCTGTACCCGGGGAACATGTCGTGCATGACGGACACGGACGGCGACGGGGTGTGCGATCCGCACGAGGTTCCGGGCTGCCAGGACCCGGTCGCGTGCAACTACCACGCGACGTCGACCGACAGCGACCCGTCGCTGTGTGCCTACGCTTCGAACGCCTGCGAGACGTGCTCGGGCGATGCCCACGACGGCACGGATGAGGTGGTGCTTTCGGATTCCGACGGCGACGGCATCTGCGATTCGGACGACTTGTGCTCGGACGTTTCGAAGTGCAACTACGCTGCGAACCCGACGGAGTCGTGCGGCACGGACACGGACCAGAACGGGGTGTGCGACGAGGACGAGGTGGAGGGCTGCCGCAACGCGACGGCCTGCAACTACAACACGAACGCTACGCGCGACGACGGCACGTGCAAGTTCCCGACGGGCTGCCAATCGTGTTCCGGCGCGACGGACGGCAGCGGCACGGTGGTGCAACGCGACGACGACTTCGACGGGGTTTGCAACGACGTGGACAACTGCTCGGACCCGTCGGCCTGCAACTACATCGCAGCGGCCTCGGGAAATGCGGCGTGCACGTATGCCGAGGCGGGCAAGACGTGTGCGGGGAACTGCATCACGGACATCGATTTGGACGGCATCTGCGACTTCAACGGCCAGGATTTGTGCACGGACCAAGCCGCGTGCAACTTCAACGACCCGGCGAACCCGGCGTGTTTGTACCGGAACGCGTGCGGGGATTGTGGGGAGACGGAGCCCGGGGTGTTGGGGTACGACCCGGAGGTATACTGCGACTGCGACCTGCACGTTCTCGATGCATTGGGCAACTGCGGCGGGGGCTGCACGGCCGACGTGGATGGCGATGGCATTTGCGACAACGTGGACCCGTGCCTGATCCCAGGCGAGACGCCGGACGAGTGCGGCGTGTGCGCCGGTCCGGGCGCCATCTACGAGTGTGGATGCTTCGAACTTCCGAGCGACGCCTGCGATTGCGAGCCCAACGGCACGGTTTCCTACCCGGTTCAGGGCCAGGATTGCGATGGCAATTGCCTGTACGGCTACACCATCGTGGAAGGCGACACGATTTGCAAGTTCTTCGACAACGCGGAAGTGACCGTTCCGCCCCAACCATTCAAGCGGGAAGGGTCCGCGAACCGAGCGATTGCTCGCATCGATCCGCTTCGACTCGAGGAATGGCTCGCGAAATTCGACACCTTGCACAACCGGATGTCGCGCAACCTCGACGACGGCTCGCTAACCGGCGCTTCGGAGCGCCTCACCATCGAGGAGAAAATCCTCGACAAGGGAGAGTTGAGCGTCCTCGGCAAGACGCACCTCTCGGGATTTGTCCAAATGGACAGCAACGTTGTGGTCCTCGGCAACATGGTCGTCGAAGGTGACGCCACCATCAAAGGCACCACCTTCTCGCTCGGAGGCATTGAGACGGATGCCATGAGCATGTCAGGTGATTTGTCGGTCGGTGGCGCAACGGTCATGGACTCCACGTTGGAGGTGCTGCGCGCTGCGTTGCTACACGATTCACTCTCGGTCATGGGCCGGTTCACCATCGGCCGAGATCGGGTGTTCCAAATCGACACCTTGGGCAACACCGTCATCAACGGCCAAGTCACCATTCTTGATTCCCTCGTGGCGACAACCAGTGGCACCCGCCTCAGCGACCTCACCGCAGAATCTACGGTGGTTTCCACCCTCAACGCAAAAGGCGACGCGCAGTTCGACAACAACGCAGCCGTTGAGGGCAACGTTCAAGTGGACGGCCACTGGACCAGCGGTGGAAACGTTTCAGTCAGCGGAGCCCTCGCCGTTGAGGGGGCTGCGGTCCTCCAAGGCATCACCTCCAACTCCATCGCCAACACGGGGAACCTGTCCTCATCGACGGTGGACAACGCCAACGCGCTGAATTCCGGTTCCGTGGACGTCAAAAATTCGATGACCACGAACACGTTAGATGCCACTTCGCACGCGGAGGTGGGGGGCACCTTCAGCGTGGTCGGTGAGGACCCGCTGTTCGTGGTGGGGTGGGGCGCCAACAACGGCGCCCTCGGCAGCGTCGCACTGCCAGGCGATTTCCGAATCTACGCCAGTCCGGCCGCCTACCTCGATGCGCCGGGCAATCCGCGCATTTCCCTGCTCAATAACGGGGCCATGACGGCTGCGGCCACCATCACGGGCAAGAATATCCGCACGACGAGTGCCACCGAGCTGAGCTCCTTCGCAGGGTCGATGAAGGTGCTCAAGTCCACGGAACTGGTGGAAGGACTCGTCGTCAAAGCGAATGGCGCCACCGCGTTCACAGTGGACAACGCGACCGGGAGCATTTCGTTGGCCAACGCGACCACCTTCAATGGAAACGTCAACGTGGCCGGTGGCCGGACGCTCGCGGCAGGAGGGACCCTGACCGTTTATGGTACAACGTCACTCCATGCGCTAAGTGTTGCTGGCAGCGCAGCCTTCCAAGGCGGATTGAACACTTCGGGAGCCCTGACGGCAAGTGGCAGCGTTACGGCATCGGGCGACGCCAACGTGGCTGGTAAACTGGTGGTCGGGTCTTCGACCAACAGCCCACCGGATGGGCATTTGGCCTACTTCGACGGAGGTGCAGGCGGAACGGCCACGAACAACGGCATCGCCATCCGATTGAATCACGCTCACGACCAACCGCGAAACGAGGACAATTTCATCACCTTCTACAACAAGAACGCCTCGGCGATTGGTCGCATCGAGGGGGAGTATTCAGGGGATTGGCGACAGGACCGGGGCAAGAAGTTGGATTACGACGAGCACGTCGTGGCCACGACGGCTGCCACCGCGCGATTCGCCTGGGAGACGCGCGGTGTCATCGTCGCAACCGCGAAGCTTGGTTGGACCATCGCAGGCAGCATCGCAAAGGCCATCCCGGACTCTTGGTGCTGCAGCATGCTGATTCCCATCGGCTGCATCATCATTCCCTTCCCGGGTTTCCCGATGATCGATTGGGCGGACATTGCGCCCGCGGTGGCGGAGGTGAGCGGGCAGGTGCAGGAGTTGGGCTCCAAGACGAAGGACGTGGTGTTTGCCACGGCATCGTTCATTTCTGCGGCCGCGTTCATGGCCGAGTGGAATGACATCAACAATTCGGAGTTTGGCGTGGCATATGCCACAGGCAGTGGGGATTACGCGGAGTGGATTCCTCGATTGAATCCGCGGGAAGATTACCACGCAGGCCAAATCGTAGCCGTCCAACGCGGCCACCTGTCCTTGCGCACCGACGACTTCGATCACCTCCTCGTGGTGTCGACCGCACCGGCAGTGCTGGGCAAAATGCCCGCGGACGATGTGGTGGCGAATTTTGAACAAGTGGCCTTCCTCGGCCAAGTTCCCGTGGAGGTCATCGGCAAGGTGCAGGCCGGCGACTACATCCTTCCTTCGGGGGACCACGACGGATTTGGGGTGGCCGTTGCGAAGGCCGATTTGCGCCCTGAGGATGCGCGCTTCATCGTCGGAGTGGCGTGGGAAAACGGAGACGACCCCTATTTCAACCGGGTCAATGTGGCGGTCGGTTTGCACGATGAAATCCAGGAGAACCTCGCATTGGATGCCATCCAGGAAGAAATGGACGAGGTCGCGGGGCGGATTGCCGACTTGCGTGCTCGGTTCTTGCCCGGTGCTGGCCACGGTTCAGCGATGGTTGAATTCGCGGAATCGACACCGGTGGCTCCGCCGACGAAAACGGAGGCCACCGCCGCTCCGCTCGCGTTGCCTGAGGCATTGATTCCCGCGTCCCCGCTCGAGTTGCCGGATCCGGCGAAGAACGATGTGACGTGGGAGGATTTGGACATCACGCGCGAGGATTTGATGGACGGGTATTTGGACCAAATCACCGCCGGCCTCTCCAACATCGCCTCCACCGAAGACATCAAGCGCTTCGTGATGCAATCCCAGCAAGCGGGCGTCACCCCGCGCGTCGACGAAAGCATCCACGGCTTCACCCGCAGCATGCTCGAGGCGCAGTTCGCTCCCGAGGTCGTTCAGGACATCGTGCGCTCGAGCATCCTCGACAACGACGACCTGCCGGCCTTCCGAGGCATCAAGCCCGGCACGCAAGCGGAGCGCCAACTCGTTCAACAAATCCGCGACGCCATCTTCGCGTCGGTGGAGGAACAGCTCGCGGAAATGAACTGAGGTCAGAACTGGAAGTACACGAACTCCCGCGCCTGCCACAGGCCTTCCACGCACAGGGCACAGCCCCACGGGATGAAGACGACGGCCCGCACCCAGCCCCAATTTCGCGCCCACCGCGCAGAGGCCTGGATGCGGGCCTCGCTGTAGGGCACGCCCCATTCGATGGCGGCCGCGAGGAACATCGCGAAGTAAACCGCCCGGGAAGCGCCTCCCCACGGAAGGGCTTCTGCGGCCGGGAAGCCCACCATGGCCCGCATCAGCACGCCCGCATCGGCGAGGCGGTCCACCGGAAACAGCTGCGAAACCCAAACGAACAGTCCGAGCGTCAAGACCGAAGCGAGGGGACGGCCGATCGAGTCGGGCAGCGGGGCGGTGAGGCGCTGCTGCCAGCGGGTTTGGTCATCCACCCACCAGAGGAGCCCCATCAGCACGCCCCACCACAAGAAGGTCCAATTCGCCCCGTGCCACCCCCCGATGAGCGCAAAGGTCACGAGCGTGGCAGCCGGTTTGCTCCATCCCCTCCGACGCAGCGGGATCCACACTGCATCGCGGAACCACCGACCGAGCGTGATGTGCCAACGGCGCCACAGATCCGGGAAATTCCGCGCCATGAACACCCGATTGAAGTTGGTGCTGAGCTTCACTCCCAGCATCCTTCCGAGGCCCACGGCCATGTCGGAGTACCCCGAAAAATCCATGTAGATGTGGGTCAGCATCAGCACGCCCAACCACCACGCCTCGGCGGTGCCGCGCAATGCAGGGTTCAGGTAAAGCACCTGTGCATGCTCCCAAATCACCGATGAAATCACCACCTTCTTCACCATGCCCAGCAGGAACAGCCGGAAGCCCGAAGCCAGCTCCCCGCGCCCGGGCCTTCGCAGCACGTGGAGCTGGGGCAGCAGATCGCGGGCGCGCTCGATGGGCCCCGCCATCAGCTGCGGGAAGAAGCTCACGAACAGGGCGAAAGGCAGCAGCTTGCGTTCGGGTTCGACGCGTTTTCGGTAGACATCGAGGGTGTAGCCGAGGGTTTGGAACGTGTAAAAGCTGATGCCGACGGGCAGCACAATGTTCAAGGCCATCGGGTGGACCGGAAGCCCGAGGGAGGCCAAAACCGCCCCCGCCTCCTCAACGAAGAACCCCAAATACTTGAACGTCCCCAGCACCCCGAGGTTGGTCACCACCGAAGCCACGAGCCACGCTTTGCGATGCCGCGAACGGTCCATCCGACGAGCGGCCACAAAATCCACCAGGGTCGAAAGCACAATGAGGCCGCAAAAGCGAACGTCCCAATGCGCATAAAACGCGTAACTCGCGAGCAACAAAGCCGCTTGACGCAACGGGACGCGGCGCTCCGGAAGGACGCTGTACACCGCGAGCACGAGCGGGAAGAAGAGCCAAAAGTCCAAGGAGTTGAACAGCATCAGGGCGCGATTTGGTTCCAAAAAGCCACCGTCACCCGGCGCGCTCCGCGTTCATTGAGGTGCTGGGGGTCGCACAGGTACTCCGGGGTCGAAAAGGGCGACGGCTGCTGCCCGCCGTCGAGCACCAACGGCGGAATGGCGAGGAGCGGGGCGGGGCTCGCCGCAGGCACCACGGGGATGAGTTCGATGCCCCGGGCCGCGCATGTGGCCACGAGCCGTTCGAGCAGGAAGGAAGGGGGCGAGGGCGCTTCGCGCAGCAGCCGTTGCAGCCGGTGTTCGTGGCCGCGAAGGGTGGCCACGCGACTGGAGTCGCCGCGCCAGGTCCGGTTTCTGCGGGGCGGGACAGTCGGTGCGGCGGGGGCGGGATGCACCGCGGCGTGCAGCCCACGCGTCGCGCGCATCAACGCGTGCTCCAAGGCCAATCGGCCCGCCCGAGGCGCGGGGAGGCGAGCGAAGGTGTGCCGGGTGAAATCCGGTGCGGAGATTTGGCCTGCCAAACGCCAATCCACGCGCTCATCCTCGTCCCCCGCAAGCATCTCGACCACCAAGTACCCCCGCGCGCCTTCCGGCCACGCCTCCGCCCACGCGCACGCCTCACTCAACAACGCCGCGCCGCGCAAGCCCTCCAGCGATCGATTGGTCCAACTCCCTGAAGGCCAGCCGCTCAACGAGTCCAGCAGCGGCGCATCCAATGCATACCACACCTGGCTCGACCCCACGATGACGCCCAGCGAATCGGCATCCGCCCACGGCCCACGTTCCACAGAATGCAGGCGATTCAACCCGGTCAACCCCAGTGCGAGCAGGCCCAACCCGAGGAGCAAGCGCACCGCGTTCACCACGTCACTTCCCACTTTTTACAGTTCAAAAAGCACTCCATGTAAGTCGTTCGTCCCGGGTCCGAGCAGCCCACTTGGACGGTCAAGGTCAGCGGGGCAATTCGCGGGTCGTCCTTATCGCCTTGCACGGCGCGCAAGACCATCGGGCAAGCGCGCGAGGCGTCCGTGGGCAAGTTCAGTTCGTCCAAGGCGACCGTTCGGGGCGTTCCATCTGCGAGGCGCAACGTAAGGGCTGCGCCAGAGACGGGGTCGCGCAAGGGCTGTTCTGCGCCGTCGACGAGAACGCTCACGGTCACCGGGGGCGTCAGGCGATCCGCCCCTTCGACTGCGATTTCCAGTTGGTTCCCGCCGATCGATCGCACGTGCCAATTCAACGCAGTTTGGGCGCTCGCTCCACCTGCGGCAAACCACGCGCTGATGCAGATGATGGCAATCCGCATGGCCTCAGATTTCCCGGTTCACCCCGTGCCGCCTCGCCTCGCGCCACCGCCCCGCCGTGTAATCCGGCACTTCCACCCGCGCCGAGCCCGCCGCCACCGACTGCTCGGAAAGCGCCCCCACCGCAGACCACAACACCCCGTCGTACACGTTCAAGTCCAGCGCCACCCCCTCGTTCAAGCACCGGATCAACCGGTACATCATCACGAAGTCCATGCCCCCGTGCCCCTGCTCGTGCTCCGCAGCTAACGCCTGCAACCGCGTCCACAACGGATGCGCATACCGATCCCGCATCTCCGCCGATGCCCCCTCATCCAGCCACCCGTGCCAATCCCACGTCGGCCCGTGGTCCACGTACAACCGCGACGGGTACCCGTAATGCACGGCCTTCGACCCGATGACCTTGTTCAGCCGGTTGTAAGGCCGGCCCACGTGCGTGTCGAATTGCAGCATGATCGACTTGCCCGACGCCGTGCCGATGAGCGTCGTGTTCACGTCCCCGCACTTCACCGCCGAAGCCATCGCCTGCAGGCCCACGTCTGAAGAAGCCGCCAACGCCTCGCTCAGCGCCGCCTCCCGCGAACTCATCGATACCAGGTGCGTCAGCGTGTCGCCGCGCCGGATGTCGAAGTACATGCACACTGGCCCCAGCCCGTGCGTCGTGTACAGGTTC
>CAYMHW010000051.1:0-16502 GCA_964390365.1 uncultured Comamonadaceae bacterium
GTTATGCCAGAGTGCCTTCATGCACCGGCAACTTAACCAAGAATCCGTCCTGCAGGATGGGAATGGTGGTCAAGTTGTTGGGCGTTAGGCAGTATTTCGCGTCCGCGTTCAAATTCAATCGCCGCAGCCGCCGGCGGTGGGACGACGCTTTCAAAAAGGCGAACATGTTGTCGCGGGCCGAACGGTAGATGAACTTGCCGGCCACCGTGCTGTCTTCGTCGGCGCGGAAGCGGCCGGATTCGATGAGGGCATCGGCGATGGCGCCGCCGCAGATGGTGTCTTCGAGGTTGAATTTGTCCTTCCAGCCGGAGCCGAGGATGAGGACGTCTTCGTGGCGCTCGATGAGCCAGTTGCTCAGCGCTTCGAGGTTGTTGAGCGCGCCGATGACCACGGTTTTTTTGTGGCGGGCGATGTCGATGGCTTTGGTGCCGTTGGTGGTGGTGATGACCACGGTTTGGCCTTTCAGCTGTTCCGCGCGCTCCAAGTAGGCAATGGGGCTGTTGCCCAAATCAAAGCCTTCCACCACCTCCCCGTTCCGCTCCGCCGCTGCCACGTACCCCTTCGCCTGCCATTCCCGCGCTTCCTCCACACTCGCCACAGGCCGGATGCGCTCCACGCCGTGGTGCAGCGCCGTGCACATGGCCGAAGTGGCGCGCAACACGTCGATGACGACGACGAGTTCGAAGTCCTTTTCGTAGAGGTGAAAATCGGCGGGGGAGAAGCAGAGTTCGACGCGTTTCATGGGCTGGTGGCTTCCAACTTAGCGGGGCAAGAATCCCGGGCGAACGACCTGTGCGGGCAGCGTCTTATTGCGAATGCGCACGTGCACGGTTCCACCAAGTTGGGCGTTTTCGGCAGCAAGGTAGGCCAAACCAATGGCATGCCCCAACGTCGGGCTCATCGTGCCACTGGTCACCCGCCCGATGACCTCGCCTTCCGCATTCTCCACGTCGTACCCTTGGCGTGGAATGCCGCGCTCGGTGATGACGAGTCCGCGGAGCACCGAAGCCGATCCGTTCGCCTTTTCGGCTTCGAAGCGCTCGCGGTCTACGAAGTCCTTGGTGAACTTCGTGATCCAACCGAGTCCGGCGGAGATGGGGGAGGTGGTGTCGTCGATGTCGTTGCCGTACAAGCAGAATCCCGCTTCGAGGCGCAGCGTGTCGCGGGCGCCGAGGCCGCACGGGGTCACGCCGCAGTCGAGCAGCGCCTTCCAAACCACCGCGGCTTGCTCGGCCGGGATGTACAACTCAAATCCGCCCGCCCCCGTGTAGCCCGTCGCGGACAGGATGGTGGGCACGCCGGCGAAGGTGCCTTCGGTGAAGGTGTAGTACTTCAAGTCGCCAGGGGATGCGGCGCCTTCGAAGTGCGGTGCCACCGCGGCCGTGGCCTCGGGGCCTTGGACGGCGATGAGTGCGAAGGCCTCGGAGCGGTCCTCGAGGGTGGCGTCGAAGCGGTTTTGGCCTTGAATCCAATTCCAATCCTTCTCCAAATTCGAAGCGTTCACCACGAGCATGAACGACTCCGCGTTGAAGCGGTACACGAGCAAATCGTCCACGATGCCGCCCTCACCATTGGGCATGCAGCTGTACTGCACCTGCCCATCGACGAGCTTCGAGGCGTCGTTCGTGGTGATCCACTGAATGAGGTCGAGCGCCTCCGGGCCTTGAACGATGAACTCGCCCATGTGGCTCACGTCGAACATGCCGACGCGGTTGCGCACGCTGTGGTGTTCCTCGGTCAATCCCGCATAGCTCACGGGCATGTGGTACCCGGCAAACGGGACCATTTTCGCACCGAGCGCTTGGTGTTCAGCGAGCAGGGGCGTGCTTTTCAGTTCAGTCGTTTCCATCGAATGGGCCTTTGAGGGCACGAAAGTACGATGAGCCGGATGGAAAGTGTACCTTCGTTGCCATGGCGTACGAGATTGCAATCGCTCCGCGGGCCGTAGAGGCCTTCAAGGAAGTCATTCAGGCGGCCCAGGCGACGAGCCTCATTGGGGCAGAAAATGCGCGGCGGGCGGTGTTGAACCGGTTGCAGGAGCTCGCGCTGAGCCCGCAAGTCGAAACGCGCAAGGCGCAGTTCAAGGGGATGCCGGGGGACGTGCGGAGCGTGCAGGTTCTTGAGTACCGGATTTACTTTTTAGTCCAAATCGACCGCATCACCGTGCTCGATTGCTTCCTCGACGTGCCCTTAACGTCCTGAATCCAGCGCCACCAACTCCTCCAAGCGCGACCCGAGCTCTGGACCAAGGTGCATCAGCGCGTCGAGGACGCTGCACCGTTCGATGAAGCCGCACTCCGGCGCGAACACCTGCGGGTAGGCCTCAAACCGCCACTTGGCCCCCTTCAGCGTTTGGCGTTCCCGCAAGTCCTTGCCTGCTGAAGCACGATCCGCATCCCACTCGACGGATGCAGCGAGTTCAGGCACGGGCCATCCGGTCCATTCCGCTACCCAGTCCCAGCTTTGCTTCGCGAAGTCGATGAGCCGTTCGGGCTGATGAAGGAACATCTCCTCGAGTTCCGGCGCAATGTGTTCGAAGAAGGGCGCCGATCCGTAATCCGTGCAGAGCGTCCGCCACCGAACGCGCGCAGGCGTGTGATCGGAAAGCCGCACCTCCGACATCGGCGTGGCTTCCCCCGCGTGCACGACGTCCCAGGGCATGGTCACCGCACCCCGCGCTCCCGCGAGCCGAAGTCGGGTGCGTTCCGATTGCTTCACAAACCGTTCCCCGCCGTCCACCACCGCACCTTCGGCAGCGAGCCGCCACCAATGCAAGGGCGGAAACGGCGCAATGGGCAGGACTCCGGTCACCGCACCTTGCTGAAGATGCGCTCCGTGCGCACGCCGCTGCGGCCGTGCTGGGCCTCGTTCATTTTCGAGAACCAAATGAACGAGGCGCGCCCCACAATGTGCGTTTCGGGCACAAAGCCCCACATCCGCGAGTCCGCCGAGTGGTGGCGGTTGTCGCCCATCATCCAATAGTAGTCCTGCTCGAACGTGTACGAAGAGGCCGGCTCCCCGTCGATGGTGATGAGGTCGCCTTGTTCCACCAACTCGTGACCCTCGTAAACCGTGATGACGCGGCGGTACACGTCGCGGTTTCGGCGATTCAAGTTCACCGTCATGCCCTTCGCGGGAATGGTGATGGGGCCGAAGTTGTCCGGATCCCATGTGTCGAACTCCGGGGACGAAACGTTCGGGAACATCGCCAACCTGCCGCGGTATTCTTCGTGCCCAATGCGTTCCACTTCCATGACCAGCGAGCTCGATCGCAATTGCTGAGCTTCGCTTTCGGTCAGCGCGAGTGGCGCCACGACGTGTTCGCCGTCTGCGCGAGGCTGTCCGGCCAAATCGATGTTCGTCAATCCCAACTCGTCAAAGGCCCGCTTGGCGGCGAGTCCATTGACAAACCGCACCTCGTAGTCGAATTGTAAGCCGGCGGGGTTTTCCAAAGGTGCCCCGTCGATGTGCAATTGGCCTTCCAAGACGCTGACGGTTTCGCCGGGCAGGCCCACGCACCGCTTCACGTAGTGCTCCATTTTATCCAATGGCCGGGCTTGAAGGCCGTGTTCACGGGCGAGTTGTTTCCGGCCGATTTCGTTGTACTTCTCGGGGTCCATCAGGTATTTGTCCACGCTGCGGTCCGCTGCTTGGATGGCTTGCTGGCGCAGGAGGGCGTAGTAATCGTGTCCTGCCAACTCCGGATGGACCACGATGGTGTCGCCGTGCGGGAAGTTGAAGACCACCGCGTCGTAGCGCTCCACCTCGCCGAGGCCGGGAAGCCGCAAGTAGGGGAGGGAGAACCACGAAACGTAGCTCGGAACCATGGTACCGGGCAACACGTTGTGCATGAACGGCACCGTCATCGGCGTCATCGGCACCTTCGGTCCGTACGCGGTTTTCGAAACGTACAAGTAATCGCCCACGAGCATGCTGCCCTCCATCGAGCCGGTGGGGATTTTGAAGGCCTCGAACACAAAGGTCCGAACGACGGTCGCCACCACGACCGCCCACAAGATGCTCTCGCTCCATTCGCGTCCCGCCGACTTGCGGATGCGCGACCAATCCCGCGGCCCTGCATACGCTTCGTCCTTGCGCATGAGGTCCACCATGCCGTACCAAGGCAACGCCCCCATGACCCACTGGGCAGCGGACGAGCGGCGCCCGAACACGATGCCCAGTTCCACCTGCATGATGGCCAGCATCAACACGTTCACGCCCGGAACGAGCAACGGGAAAATCCAGTACCACGGCCGGCCGATGAGTTGCAGGAAGGCGATGAGGTGCAAACCAGGGACGGCGCCTTTCCAGCCCGCCATGCCAGCGCGTTTCAACAAAGAAGGAAGGACGATGAGTTGTTCGATCAGCAGCAGGGCCAACAGCAACCAAGGAAGCAAAGCGAGCATGTGTATTCGTTCGATGAGGGTCAAAAATGCGGCATTTTCACCAAGTAGCGCCGACTTCGGTTCGAGAATGCGATTTTTTGGCCAAATCCCAACGCAAGGCCAATCCCCAAACCGCTTCGCCCGTCGGCACCACCTCTACGTCCCAAGCCGCCTTCAGGTTATCGCTCACGTCAAATTCCATCAAATGGGCGTCCACGTTCGCATCGAGAACCGACAAAGCGTGCACGGCAAGCAAGGCCAACACGCTCACATCGCGCTGTCGGCGATAGAACAGCGCTCGGTCGTTCAGTTCCAAGGGCGTGAAGCCGGTCTCGTTCACGGTCGTGGGGTCGTCGTCCGTCTCCCAAACCAGCGCATCCCGAAACGTCGCAAACTCGCGGGCGTTGAACTGGATGCTCGAAACCGTCCACCACACGCCGCCCCAAACAATCGGCGCCTTCCAGTACTTTCCATTCAGCACTTGCCCCGCTCCGGGCACCACTGCCGCAGCCACCGTCGTCCGGTGAATGCGGCGATCCCGCTCAGCACGCACGTCGGCGATCGAATCGTTTTGGGCGTGGCCCACCAACGCGGCCCCGAGCATCAGGCCGCAAGCGACCGCGTGCCTCACAGGTCCATCAACTGCAAGATGCGGTCGAGGTCGTCCGCGTTCCGGTACGAGATTTCGATCTTTCCCGCGCCGTTTCCTTTCGACTTCAGCGATGCCAACTTCCCGAACCGCTTCTGCAAATCCGCATCGACCTTCTGCTCATCGAAACTGAGCAAGGCCTTTCGCGAAGGCTTCGAACCGCGAACAGCCGGGCCTTCTTTTGCCAAGGCTTCGGTTTGGCGAACGCTCAACTTTTCGGGAACGATGCGCCGGAAAACCTCCATCTGCCACGCCTTGTCCGGGATGTTCAAGGCCTTGGCATGGCCGAAGGAAATCTCCTTGCGCGCGACCGCGATTTGGATGACGTCCGGCAGGTTCAACAGCCCGATGTAGTGGGTGATGGTCGCCCGCGATTTGCCGATGCGCTCTCCCAATTTTTCGTGGGTCAGTTGGCATTCGTTGATGAGCCGCTCCAAGGACTTCGCCACTTCAATGGCGTGCAGGTCCTCCCGCTGGATGTTCTCTACGAGCGCCATTTCGAGCAGGGTCTGGTCGTCTGCTTCGCGGATGTAGGCAGGCACCGCATCGAGTCCGACGATTTGAGAGGCCCGAAAGCGCCGCTCGCCGGAGATGATTTGGTACTTGTTGGCGCGCACCTTATGCACCGTGATGGGCTGAATGATGCCCAGTTCCCGGATGCTGTCCGCCAGTTCTTGAAGTCGATCGGCATCGAAATCCTCCCGAGGTTGATCGGGATTCGCTTCGATGTTGGCAATCGGAATGAGGGCGATGCTTCCCGCCATGTTGCCGACCACTTCCGGCTCGTCGGCCTCGGGTTTGGGCGCAAAGGCGGGCCGATTCCGCGGCGCTTCTCCGGGGTTGCTGATCAGGGCTCCAAGGCCCCGTCCAAGTGCGGGCTTTTTTGCCATCTTCAGGAGTTGGGCGCTTCGAATTGCTTGGACGTGGAGTCGAGCTGGGTCAGCTTGTTGCGCTGCAGCAACTCCCGCGCCAAGTTGAGGTAGTTGACCGACCCCTTGCTCGACGCATCGTGCATGATGATGCTCTCGCCGTAGCTCGGCGCTTCGCCCAGCCGGGTGTTCCGGTGGATGATGGTGTTGAGCACCAGCTCTTGGAAGTGGGTGCGCACTTCATCGACCACTTGGTTCGCGAGCCGCAGCCGCGTGTCGTACATCGTCAGGAGGATGCCTTCGATGGAGAGCCGCTCGTTGATTTGGGTTTGCACAATCTTGATGGTGTTCAAGAGCTTGCCCAAACCTTCCAACGCGAAGTACTCGCACTGCACCGGAATCAACACCGAATCCGCCGCTGCGAGCGAGTTGACGGTGATGAGGCCCAAACTCGGCGAGCAGTCAATGATGATGAAGTCGTAATCGTCCGAGACCGGCGACAACGCCCGGGCCAACTGGTGCTCCCGCTCC
The DNA here is from genome assembly GCA_964390365.1 of uncultured Comamonadaceae bacterium. GTDB lineage: Bacteria > Bacteroidota > Bacteroidia > Flavobacteriales_D > Sanyastnellaceae > JALQTD01. Next base: position 6,435 of record CAYMHW010000051.1, read on the forward strand.
TCAGCCGAAATCAATTCAATCTCAGCCCCGACCAAATCGATGTGCGCCGGCAACAGGTGCAAATTCGGCGTCTCCGTTTCCAAGATCATGCTCCGCACGTCCTGTTCCCCGATGAGCGCCTCGTACGTGCCGGCCTCGACTGAAGCCGGATCCACGCCCACCCCGCTCGTCGCATTCGCCTGCGGATCGGCATCCACCAGCAGGGTCTTGTATTCCAGGACGCCCAAGCTTGCGCTCAGGTTGATGGCGGTCGTGGTCTTGCCGACGCCGCCTTTTTGGTTCGCTATGGCGATGATTTTTCCCATGTCAAGTCGATTGCCGCAGATTCAAACGGTCAAGGTTTCGCCGATGCTCGGCAGGATGAGGGTTTTGCCCGCTTCGGCAAAGGCTGCCACCGCGCGGGTTTTGCGGTCGTCGCTCAAGGCGATGGGAGGGAAGGTGTCGAGGTGGATGCCCACGATGCGGTCGCATTGGATCATTTCCGCTGCGATGAGCGCATCTTCCGGCCCCATGGTGAAGCAATCTCCGATGGGCAACAAGGCCAAATCCGGCTTCCAATGCCGCCCAATCAGTTCCATGTCCAGGTGCAACGCCGTATCCCCCGCATGGTAAATTCGCTTCCCTTCGGACTCGATGATGAACCCGGCTGGGTTGCCCCCGGGCGTGCCATCGGGCAACGTGGACGAGTGCACGGCATTGACCATGCGGACGGAGCCATAAGGACGCTGCAGCACGCCGCCGTGGTTCATGGGAATCACTTCATGCGCCCCCTGCGCCTTCAGCCACATCGCCACCTCGTAATTCGCAACGCTCACGACGCCGGGCTTCTGCGCGAAGGACGGGGCGTCGGCCACGTGATCCTCGTGACCGTGCGTGAGCAGCAATTCGTCGAGGTCCAGTTCATCCACCTGCAGCCCCGCGGCTTGAGCGCCCGGGTGGTGGGTGATGAACGGGTCGATGAGCACTCGGTGCCCTGCGCATTGCAGGGCCACTCCCGCATGTCCGAGAAAGGTGATTTCCATGGCCTTCGTTTCCCTTCAAAGATAGGTTCCTCGAACTCCGAAATGAAGCCGAGTTTTCAACCATGGAACGCCCCGCGGATCAGAGGTCGTCGAAGGAAACGTCTTCGTTCTTGGGCGCGTCGCCTTCACCAGCCGTCTCCTCTTCGCTTCCCATGTTCGCTTCGCGTTCTGCGATCGGGTCGCGGTAGTTGCCGGTGTCCATCAACTCGGCGATTTTGTCCACGGCTTCCACGAAACCTTCCTCAAACTTCTCAAAATCCTCGCGGTACAGGAAGATTTTGTGCTTGGAGAAGCCTTCTCCTTCGCCCCGCCGCTTGCTCTCGGTGATGGTGAGGTAGAGGTCCTTGCCCCGCGTCTCTTTCACATCAAAAAAGTACGTCCGCTTGCCTGCGGGAACCCGCACGGAGTAGACCTCGTCGTTGTTGTTGTAATCGCTCATCTGTCTTTCGCTTCCTTGCGAAGATAAAACTTCCGTCGGGACTCGCAAGCAATCCTCAACGAATCAGGTGAATCAGCCCGGAGTGCTCAGAGGGCATGCGCAATTGGTCTTCAAACCAAATCCGAAAATGGTACAAGCCATCCGGCGCGTAATGCTGCCCATCGTGCACCTGCCCCAGCCACGGTTCATCGGCATCTTCCGTCCTCCAAATCAACTCGCCCCACCGGTTGAAGACCTCGCAGCGGTAGGCCGTTACACCGAGTACCGAGGGCATCCACACATCGTTCATGCCGTCGTTGTTCGGCGAGAAGGCGGTCGGGGCGTAAAACACCGTTCCGTTGACGGCGACTTGGCCCGTTGCCGTGGAGGTGCAGCCGGCGGCGTTGACTACGGTTTGGGTTACCGTGAACAACCCGCCTTCTGTGTACGTGTATTCTCCCGAACAGCCGGCCATGCTGCCGCCGTCACCGAAGAAGTAATAGCAGTCCGCCCCCGGATCGGCGAAGCTCTCCACCGAGACGATGGGCGTCAGGATGTCGACTTGGTTGGGCTCGATGTCGAAGCCCGCGTTGGGTGGCTCGTAGACGTTGACGTAGGCCGGGATTTGGAAGATGAGTTGCTGGGCGCAGAAGCCGCCCGTCGTCATCTCCAACGTGACCGGAAAGGTGCCCGCCACCTCGTAAACGTGCGAAGGATTCGGGGCGGGCGAAGTGCTCCCGTCACCGAAGTGCCACAGGTACGTGGTGGCGGTTTCCGTCGTGGACAGGTTCGTGAAGTTCACCAAATGCGGAGGGCATCCCGCCAACGGTCCGCCCTGGAAGTTGATTGTCGGGTCCTCGATGACCCAAACCGATTCCGTGTGTTCCACATCGCACCCGTTCGCCGTGGCCGTCACGGTGATGTCGTACGTCCCGGGTTCGGCGTAAACGAGGTTGTTCACCGTTCCCCCGGACACGTTGGCCGAAACCGTCGGCCCGCCGAAATCCCACTCGTACGTCGTTTCGGGGATGTTCGAAGCGATGACCTGCAGGGAAAAGTTGTTCGTCGAAAAGCACTCCGGCGTGAGCGGCGGGAACGTCGGGTCGATGAGCGGGAAGATCTCGACCGTGGCCCAGGCCGTGTCCGGACACGTGTAGTCCGCGGAGGCGATGAGTTGCACTTCGTAGACGCCGTCGGACGGGTAGGTGAAGGTGGGGGCCGTGCCGGTGCTCACGTCGAGCGGGTTGCCCGTGCCGAAGTCCCAGGCGTAGTTCGTGGCGTTCGTCGAGTTGTTCTCGAAGCTGAAGGTGAAGCCTTGGCAGAACGAGGTTTGGTCTTCAATCGAAGCCGTAGGCCAAACCGGAGCCTCCCACGTAAACTCCGTGCTCGCCGTGCACCCAAAATGGGACGCCGTCAGCAACACGTCAAACGACTCCGCATTGTTGAAATGGATCCACGAAGGCGACTCCACGTTCGCATTGCTCGGCGACCCGCCCGTGAACGACCAATCCAACGTCGTCGCCGCATTGAACGCCCCCTGCGCATCGAACGCATAATAAGACAGCCCTTCCGAACACATGTAATCGTCGAGGACGATGGTCGGTTCGATGGGCTCGTACACGTAGAACGTCTGCGTGGACGTGTCGGCACACGGCCAGCCCGGATTGGCGATCAACGAGATTTCGTAAACGCCCGTGTCCGGGAAGGTGTAGGTCGGTTCGTAGGCCGTGCTGACGTCGGTTACCGTGCCCGGAACCCCGAAGTTCCATTCGTAGAATTGCGCGTTCACGCTGTTGTTATCGAACGTCATGGTCTCGCCGACGCAGAGCTGATCGGCGGTTTGGGGTTGCACGGCGGAAATGATGTTGGGGTCGCAGTTCACCACGTTGAACTGGAAGTCCCGCATGACCGTGCTCAGCAATTCGCCGTCGCGGTATTCGCTGACGCACACGCCGATGACGAACAGGCCGATTTGGGTGGGGGTTCCGGTGATTTGGCCGGTGATGGGGTCGATCTCGAAATTCGGGTTGTCCGTGATGGGGTCAAGCGCCGTGAAGCCGCCGGTGTAGGGCACGTCCGTGAACGTGAAGGCGGGCTGCGGGGTGGGAGCGGGGTCGAACGCCGTTCCCCCGTTGATGGGGGTGCAAAACGAATAGGCCAAGCTGTCCGCGTCCGAGTCCGTCGCGCTGTGGTCCATGATGAACGCGAAATTCCGGCAGATGGCCGCCGGTGGGTAGTTCACGAACTGCGGGCTGGAATTGGGATTCGCGTTCGTCGTATTCGGCGGAATCTGCGTCGTCAGCGTGATGCCGATGTCGTCGGATTGCGCGATGTTCACGATGCCCGCGTTGCGACAGCAGCGTTGGAAGACCAAATCATACCCCACCGAACTCGGCGGCAACGTCTGCACCGTCGTGTATTCCAATCGCTGCATGCACAGTTCCTCCGGCAACACCCCGCACGGGTTCTCGAGGACCGTCGGCACGGGCGTCGTGGACGACTGCGTCAACGGGATGTCCACGAGCGTGTAGGTGCTCGACCCTTCGAAGATGCCGAGCATGATGCTCTGGTCGAGGTTGTTGCCGTTTAAGTTGTTCGGCGGGTTGCAGTCGCGGTAGAAAATCACCGTGATCTCGTACTGGTTGTTGCCGAGGTGCGTGTAGAAAATTTCTCCGCCGAGTGCGTGGCCTGCGTGCGCCATTTGGGGCATCAATATGAGGCAGGCCAAAAGCCAGAGCCCCGACAACCGCACCCGCCATTTGTCCAATCCCTTGTCCATTCGCATTCGTTCCTCAAATGTACGCCCAACGTTCACCGAAACTTGGTGACCACAATCAAAACACCCACGCGTCGAGGAAGGTTGCAAGATGACTTAACTTCGAGGCGTGGAAGAACAAGTGAAGTGCATGCGGTTCGTGGAGATGGAACTCCATCCGGACATCGAGGACGCCCTGTTGGACATGGGGTTCGAAGAAGCAACCCCCATCCAAACCCTCGCCATCCCGCCAGTCATTCAGGGCAGGGACCTCATGGGCATCGCCCAAACAGGCACCGGCAAAACCGCGGCGTTCCTGCTGCCGGTCATGGACCGCATCATGGACCTGCCAGAAAACGGCAAGGTCAAGGCGCTCATCGTGGTGCCGACGCGCGAGCTCGCCACCCAAATCGACCAAGCCGTGGAAGGCTTCGCGTATTATGCGAAGATCACGAGTTTGGCCATCTACGGCGGCGGAAGCGGAACCGAGTTCACGCGTGAAAAGCAGGCCCTCACGAAGGGTGCGGACATCATCATCGCCACGCCCGGCCGGCTCCTCAGCCACCTGAACCTCGGCTACGTCGACCTTTCCGAACTGCAGACGCTCATCCTCGATGAGGCCGACCGCATGCTCGACATGGGCTTTTACGGCGACATCATGCGCATCGCCGAGCACTGCCGCAAAGACCGGCAGACCCTGCTCTTCAGCGCCACGATGCCCGATCGCATCAAGGAACTCTCGGGCAGCCTGCTCAAGGACCCGGTTCACGTTCAACTCGCCCTTTCGAAGCCCGCCGAGAAGATCAAGCAGGGGGCGTACGTGGTGTTCGATCACCAGAAGGACCCCGTGTTGGTGGAGATCCTGAAGGAGCGGAATGTGAAGAGTGGCATCGTGTTCACATCGCGGAAGCGGACCGTGTCGCAGATCACGCGCGTGTTGCGCAAGGCGGGCATTGTGTGCGATCGGATTTCCTCGGATTTGGACCAAAACGAACGCGAGGAAGTCATGCTCGGTTTCCGCCAGCGCAAGATTCCGATCCTGGTGGCCACCGACGTGGTGAGCCGCGGCATCGACATCGACAACATCGAATTGGTCATCAACTACGACGTGCCGCCGAATGAAGAAGATTACGTGCACCGAATCGGCCGAACCGCGCGGGCGGACCGCGATGGGGAGGGCATCACGTTGGTTTCTCCAGAAGACCAGCACCGCTTCAAGAAGATCGAAAAGCTTATCGAACGCGAAGTTCCGAAGCTTCCCATTCCCGATGGCTTGGGCGAAGGGCCCGAGTACACCGGTCGCTCCACGGGGAGCGGCGGGCGCGGGGGGGATCGCGGTGGTGGCGATCGCCGCGGCGGTGGCGGTCGCGGCCGTTCCGGCGGGGGGAACCGCTCCGGCGCCCCCAAACCCAACAACGGTTCCCAGCGCAACCCCGATGCTCCCAAAGACGGCAATTCCAGCAACAAGCCGAGCAACTCCAACCGCCGCCGGATGCGCCGCCGACACGACTGATCGATTTCATCCCCTTTTTGATCCTGCCATCATGAACGAAAGCGACTGGCTCGAACAACTTGGCCCGGATGCCTACCGCGTGATGCGCGAAAACGGCACCGAACGGCCGTTCACTTCCCCCTTCGTTCAGTGGGAGGAGGGGGGCGTCTACCACTGCAAGGGCTGCAACACGCCACTGTTTTACACGGACCACCAATTCGATGCGGGGTGCGGCTGGCCGTCCTTCGATCGTCCGGTTCCCGGGGCGCCCATCGTGGAGCGCCTCGATCGCTCGCACGGGATGGTGCGAACGGAGGTCCGCTGCGGGGTCTGCGACAGCCACCTCGGCCACGTCTTCCCCGACGGCCCGCCGACGACCGGCAACCGCTATTGCATCAACGGGATCTGCCTGACCCGCCAAGAACAGGAATGAAAAAAGGGACCCGAACGGGTCCCTTTTTTCATCGGTGCCTCCCGGGCGCCGGACCGCGCGGCGGGGCGCCGCCCGAACGCTTGCGCGCCGCTTCCAAGATGCTCTTCCGGAACTCCCGTTCGAGGCGGGGAATCTTCGCCGTGCGCTCTGGGCCCAGAATGGGCAGCAAGTCCAGCAGCATGGCCGTGTCGAGGTCCACTTCGGCTTTGCGGAGTTCCGCCATCCGCTCGATGGCTTCCCGCACTTCCCGTTCGGTCGTCCCCGGTTGTTCGGCAAGCTCCCGCATGGCTTCGCGTTGCGCGTCCAATGCGTCCTCGTGGGCGTTCACGACGGGCCAAAACGCCTCCGCTTCGGCGCGGGTCAGCTCCAGTTGTTCCGAGAAGAACGCCACGCGCAGTTGCTGCAGCCGTTCCTGTTGTTCCGGCGTCATGCGCCCTTCGCCCATGGGCGGTCCGGGTTGGGCCCAAGCCATCGCCGCAGCAAAGAGCAGGCCTCCGAGGGTCAAAGTGAGGTGTTTCATGGGATTAAAATTCATGGGGTGATTCAGAATTGAGGTCGAGCCAAAGGTCCTCGTCCGAGAACTCGTCCAGCGCCCAATCCATGGGAAGTTCTTCCAATGGGGTGGCTTCGAGCAGGCAGGCGTAGGTTACGCAATCCGGCTCGTGCGTCCACCACAAGCCGGCGGCGACCAAGGCCACGACCGAGGCGGCGATGGCTGCCCAGGGCCGGCGCGGCGCGCGAACGGCTTGGAGCACTTCGAGGCGTTGGTTCGCGTAGAATCCTTCGGGGGGATGGAACGGGGCGTGGTTCATGAGTCGAGGGTGACGTGTTGCGTGATTTTTTTGACGGCGTGGTGGTACGAGGCTTTGAGGGCGCCCTCGGTCAGGTCCGTCATTTCGGCGATGTCGGCGAAGGGAAGGGCTTCGAAGTACCGGAGGGTGAAGACTTGCCGCTGCCGAGGGGGCAGGGCGACCACGGCGGCGTGCAGGCGGCGCTCGATTTCGTCGCCCGTGAAGAGGACGTCGGTGGCGAGCGTGGTGCGGGCTTGAGCGAAGGCCTCGTCGAATTCGAGCGTGCGGTGCCGGTTCCGTTTTTCGAGGGCGTCGAGGGCTTTGCGGGAGGCGATGGTGTAGACCCACGTGCTGAAGGCACTGCGTCCTTCGAAGCGCTCAGCGGATCGGTAGACCTGGATCAGGGTTTCTTGGGTGACGTCGGCGGCGTCTTCGTGGTTGCCCATCATGCGCCGGATGTAGCGGTACAAACGCGCGTGCCAGGCGTCGAGGAAGGCCTCGAAGGCGCGCTCTTTCGCTTTGCGCCGACCGTGTTGCAGGTCGTGGAGCCAAATCGGGATGTTCCGCGTCACCGTCATCGCTTCTCTGACGGGTGAAAGGGGGAGGGGTTTAATGGGGTTTGGCCTGATTTCTGCCCAAAACCCACCACAGGATGCCGCCGCCCACGAACGTCAGCACGGCGATCAGCTCCGCTTGCGTGAAGGTCAACCCGAGCGCCTCCATCTCCGCGTTCACCCGAATTTGCTCGATGAGGAAGCGTTCTAAGCCATTGAAAAGCAGGTAGATGGCGAACAGTCGGCCCGGAATGCGAATCCGCGTCCTCAACGCCCACAGCACCCCAAAAATGGCCGTCGCCATGAGCGTTTCATAGAGCGGCGTCGGAAAGACCGCCGGCTCGAGGTACGTGCCGAACCCTTCGAACACCGGCCACGGGTCGTTCTCGCCGATCAACACGCCCATTCCGTTCACGTTGTTGGGATAGTGGTACGCCCACAACCAATCCGGCAGCCAGCCCATCCACCCCGGCTTGGGTGCGGGATTCGCAATGCCCCAGTCACCATCGCCGCTCACTTGGCACCCGATGCGGCCAATGCCGTAGGCCAAAATCAGCGCCGGCGCCGTCGCATCCGCCAACGGCAAAAACTTCATCCCCCGCTTCCGCGCCACCCACGCCACCGCGAGCGCTCCCACGATGAGTCCGCCATAAATCGTCAACCCGCCGAGGAAGCCTGAAAGCGACGGCTGGGTGAAAAACGCGACGAGTTGGTCCGGGTATTCCAGCAGGTGGAACAGCTTCGCCCCTGCGATGCCCCCCACAGCCGCCGCCGTCACGATGGCGGAAACGTGCGCGGTCGAAGGGACGGGGCGCGTGACTTGCTTCGGCTCGGGCAGTGCCTCCTTCGAGGCGGCCCAGTAGCGCCACCCGCCGAACACCGCCGCGAACGCGAGCCCCCATCCAATGCTGCCTTCGCCACTGAACAGGTGCGCCTGAGGCAGCCCGCCCCCGGCGAAGAGCCGATCCGCGTTCAGCAACAAATAAAGAAACTTCCACCCGAAGATGAACCCCGTCAAGGCCTGCAGCCCCACGTCCGCATAGGAAACCGGCGCCCCGATGGTCACCGTTTCCTGTCCCGGTGTGAACAAACCCTCGCGTTCCTTCCGCGCAATTTCCGCCCGCATGATCCGCGCACCGACCACAAAGGCCAACGCCACAAAGAATCCGAAGCTGTTGATCAATTTGAGCCCGGGCAAATCGATGCCGAGGAGGTCGAGGAAGGCGAAATAGAGGTTCGGATACATCAAGAGGGGATGAGGGGGCCGCGGACGGTGCCTTCGGCGATGTGTTCTAAGCGGACGCGCGCAATGGCATTGGCCGGAGTGGAATCAGCAGGGGCCGCAACGCGCACGTATTCAGGGGTAAAGCCAAACCGCATCCCGTCTTCCTCCGCGTGCTCAAACAGCACCTCGCGGGTGCTCCCGAGGAACTGTTCCCAGTGCGCTCGCTGCTTCTTGAGGCTGATTTGGCGCAGGACCTTGTTCCGGGCCTGCCGCTCGGGCACGGGCACCACATCCGGAATGCGGAGGGCCGTCGTGCGCGGACGCTCGCTGTAGGTGAACACGTGGAGGTAGCTCACGTCGAGGTCGAGGAGGAAGTCGCGGGTGGTGGCGAAGTGGGCTTCGGTTTCGCCCGGGAAGCCCACGATGACGTCCACGCCGATGCCCGCCTCGGGCATGAGTCGGCGGATGTGCTCGATGCGCTCGCGGTACAGCGGCGTGCGGTATCGGCGGCGCATCGCCGAGAGGATGTCGTCGGAGCCGCTCTGGAGCGGAATGTGGAAGTGGGGTTGGAATTTGGCCGAATGCCCCACGAAATCGATGAGCTCATCCGTCAGCAAATTCGGCTCAATCGAGCTGATGCGGTAGCGGTCCACGCCCTCCACCCGGTCGAGCGCCCGGACCAAATCGATCAGCCGCTCATCCGATCCCTTCCCGAAGTCCCCAATGTTCACGCCCGTCAGCACGATCTCCTTCGCCCCAGCCGCCACCGCCGCTTCCGCCTGCTTCACGGTCGTGGCCACGTCGGCGCTCCGCGACCGGCCCCGCGCGAGCGGAATGGTGCAAAACGCGCAAAAGTAGTCGCACCCGTCCTGGACTTTCAAGAACGTGCGCGTGCGATCGCCGCTCGAAAAACCAGGAACGAAGGCCTTCACCTCTTTGATTTCTCCCACCACGGCCTCGCCGCGTTCCCGCTTGCCCAAATCCCCCAAGTGGTCCGTCAGGTTGAATTTTTCCTCCGCGCCGAGGACCAAATCCACCCCCTCAATGCCCGCAATTTCCTCGGGCTTCAACTGCGCGTAACACCCGATGACGGCCACGAACGCGTCGGGATTGCTGTTCAGCGCCCGGCGCACGGCATTGCGGCATTTCGCGTCGGCCTGATCGGTCACGCTGCAGGTGTTGATGACGACCACGTCGGGGGCTTCATCGATGCCCACGCGGGCGTAACCGGCCGCATTCAGCTGGCGCGCGATGGTGGAGGTTTCGCTGAAATTCAGCTTGCACCCCAACGTGTGGAAGGCGGCTTTGCCGGTGTGATTCATCGGGGGCGAAGTTACGCTTCCCCCGGCATTTTGTCCGAACTTGGCGGGGTGGAACG
>CAYMHW010000052.1:0-15889 GCA_964390365.1 uncultured Comamonadaceae bacterium
GCGAGCGGGGCCTTCAAGTCGAGCGCCGACTGGGTGGCGGTCGAGATGGGCTTGTCCGCGTCGGCGGTGTTGTCGACGTTTCCGAGTCCGACCATCGCGCTCGTGATGCCGGATGTTGAACCCGTTACCGTCAAATCGCCCAAGACGTCCAAGTCCCCCCCAATTTCACCAAAGGTCATGACGGTCAAGGAGTCCATCAGGGAATTGCCCGAAATCTGCAACGATCCCGTTGAAATGGATACGGATTGATACGCCTGAACTTGCAGGATGCGCTCCAGCGTATCCTCCACCCATATCATCGTCTGCACCAGCGAGTCCAATTCGTCGCTGACTTGCTGGCTGTTGAGGGTTGCGTACTGCCGGTTGGCAGCTGAAGACTCGCGCAAATACTGTTGCGCCTGCATGGAGCCCAAGCTGGCGAACACGAGGCAAGCGATGAGCGGAAGTTTGAATGCGAAAGCTTTCATGGGAGTGGGATTCAAATGAACTTGTCGTTGAATCAAACTTACTCGTCGGGTGAATGGAGGGTTTCGTTTTAAAATCCAAGGGAGGTCGTTTGTGAAACGATGCCTTCCTGACTTGGGGTTAATTATTTGATTAACAATAAAATAAAGATTCCCATTGCCTCAAGGCAGTAGGTCGGAATGTGACGATTTCCACACAACAGCACTTCGCAGCATCATACCAAAGCATCATGAGGGCTCAAAGTGAGGTGAGGGCATCGGTGTAAATGCGGATTGAACCTATGGTAATCAATTGTTTAAGTCAAGGATGACGGGGGTTGGTGCTCCGATGCATTGTGAATCCGTATCATGCATTTAATAGGTGAAATTCACGCAAAATGGAGGTTGTTTTCATGAACTTGCCAGCCCATGCGCATCCTCCTGTTTGCCTCCTTGATGTGGATTTCGTGCTCGCTGAGTGCGCAGTCGAATTGGACGGCCATGGACGAACGGTTCAATGCCCACTTCGGGGCTTACCGTGAAAATCCGATGGAACTGCACAGCTTTGCGCGCGCTGAATTGTTCAGTGCCCTCGAAGTGGGCGATTGCGAAGCGGCACTCGTCGCGCAGTCGCTGCTGATCCGGGCGGCCATGATCCTCGAGTTTCCGCCCGATGATTCGGAGTGGGCGCCGACGCTGCCGCCGGGCTGTCGTTTGGACTATCCCCGACTCAATTACGACATGGGCTGCCGGTTGATGCAGGCCGGTCGCATGGACGAGGCGGAGTTGAGGTTTGGCTTGGCCGCCGAATCCCCCAAATGGGCGAGCCACGCCTGGAACATGGTCGGTCGCATGCGCCACCACGCAGGTCATTTGAAGGAGGCCGCAATCGCTTGGCACCAAGCACACGAAGCGGTTGAAGGTCAGCCGAATCCGAGCATCCTCATCAACTTAGGCCTGGTTCACAGCGAGCAGGGCGACTGGAGTGGGGCGTTGCATTGGTTCCAACTTGCCCTTGAGGCGAATGAATGGAACGAGCAGACGAATGCCTATACGTTTTTGGAGGACATTGAGCAGCTCATTTTGCTCAACCTGCTTCGCTCCGCCGTGAACGTGGGGGATACCGTGATTGCAGACCAAACCTGGAACCAGCTCCGCCCCAGCGAGCTGATGAATGATCCCGTTCGGCAGTTGCGGCCCCAACTCGACTACGCGTTGTGGCGCAACCGTCCGGACCTCGTGGAAGGTTTGGTGCGCGTGTACGATGAGCACGTGGAGGCCGACAGCGCCTACGCCGTCGATCACCTCGACGACCGCGCCCTGCTCTTTCATCCTTGGCGGGACGCGACGGGCTGGTCGCTGAAACGCACCATCGACTTGCTGGCTCAGGCGGAGGGCGCACCCGCGTTGCGGCGCCATGTTCACCAAACCTCCAGCGAGAAGAAAGGGACCGTTGTGCGCGCAAGCCAAGTCCGTTGGCTCCATGCGGGCTCGTGGGCATCGATGCTGCTCCTCGCCGCTGTGGCGCTCACATTCGCCTTGCGCTGGCAGCATTTCCGCACCGCACGTCGCCAGCTCGAATCCTTGGACGATGCCAAGTTGTTCACCCGGTTGCAAAAGGTCCTGTACTCGGATGAAGGCGACCGCCATCGCCAGCTGGCCGTGGCGGCGGTGGTGCAGCGATTGGACCGCCGATCGGTCATGAGCCAACTCTCCGATGCCCAGCTGAACCGGTTGAATGCCCAGGAGGCCAAGGTCCTCGAGTGGATTTTGGATGGCCGCTCGTCTCAGGAGATTTCCGAGTCGCTGAAGGTGACCGTGCAGCGGGTGTACAACATCCGGTCGGCCATTCGGATGAAGTTGGATTTGGCGCCAGGCCAAAACTGGGACACGTTGAAATCCGAGCACCGCAATGACTGATTCCCTCCCATGCCCCGAAGCCACTACCGCCTCGGAATTCGCGGCCTGCGCCGGATCGTCGGATTGGGCGGCCCGTCCGTTCGCTGCGCCGTGGAGCGACTCGTTTCGTTGGCAGGACAGCGACCTGAACGGCATGCAATTGTGGTACCGGCTGCGATTGAATTGGGGCGAACCCCTCGAGCCGAAGTTCCACGGGGTGACCGTGGAGGTCAACGAGTCGGTTTGGTCGTGGTGGTGGTCGGCGGGACAGGCACCTTGGTTGGTGGCGGGCATGGTGGTGACGGCCTTGGCTGCGGTGGTGGCTTGGTGGGCATGGAGGCGTGAGCGGCCTGCTCCGGTTGCCGGGCATGCGTTGCGGCGGTGGCCCGAGTTGGAGGTGCTGCAGCAGCGCGGGGCGTCGAAGGCCGTCTTGGACGTGGCGATGAGCGGGATTCGCGAGCGGTTGATCCCGCCTCGGATGGACCAGGATCCTTGGGCCTGGTCGGAATTGAATGAGAAGGAGCAGGAATGTGCGGGGTACATCGTTCGGGGTTTGGCCCTTGAAGACATCGCTCGGATGATGCACTGCACGCCCAAGCACGTGTACAACCTCCGCTCGAACATCCGCAAGCGACTCAACCTGCCGAAGGATGCGGACCTCGAGGCCACCCTCCGGGCGCGGGCGGACGCTTGAACCTCCAGCGGTGGCCGGCTGTTAACAGGGCATGGCACACAAGAAGCTCCACCTGCCCGAGAAGGACTGCGCGACCTGCGGAAGGCCGTTTGCGTGGCGGAAGAAATGGGAAGGGGTTTGGGATGAGGTGAAGTACTGCAGCCAACGGTGCCGTTCGCAGCGCAACGCGGTCACAGCATGAGCGGCGGTGAAGTGCGCCTCGTGCTGGGCGACCAGTTGAACGCGCAACACTCCTGGTTCGCGGAGCGGGATGACGAGGTGGTGTACCTGATGATGGAGGTGCGCCAGGAAACGGATTACGTGCGGCATCACGTCCAAAAAGTCGTGGCGTTCTTCCTCGCCATGCGCGCTTTTGCGGATGCGCGGCGCGCCGAAGGGCACCGGGTGCACTACGTGACCCTCGACGACGGGGAGAACGCCCAAACCATCGAAGGCAACCTGCGGGCGGCGCTGGCGCGTCATGGCACGGAGCGCTGGGCGCACCAGCAGGTGGACGAGTGGCGGCTCGACGAGCAGTTCCGGTCGATGCGCGAGCGGGTCGGGGAGGGGCGCGAGGTCGGAACGGAGCATTTTTTGACGGCGCGCGGGGATTTGGCCCAGCTCTTTGAGGGGAAGAAGACGTACCTGATGGAACGGTTCTACCGCGAGATGCGCAAACGGCATGGCGTGCTGCTCGACGCGGCGGGCGAGCCCGAGGGCGGCAAGTGGAACTACGATGCCGACAACCGCAGCAAGTGGCCGAAGGGGCACGTGCCGCCGGCGCCGCTGGAGTTCGAGCGGGATGTGCGGCCGGTGGTGGAGCTGCTGGAGCGGAGTGGGGTGGAGGTGCTCGGGTCGGCGGAGCCGTTCGGTTGGGCGGTGACGCGGGAGGAAGCGGAAGCGACGCTGGCGCACTTCGTGGCGGAGTTGCTGCCGCGGTTTGGGGCGTTGCAGGATGCGATGACGACGCAGGGTTGGGCGCTGTATCACAGCCGGTTGAGCTTCGTGTTGAACGCGAAGATCCTGCATCCGATGGAGGTGATTCGCGCCGTGGAGGAGGCGTGGCGCGCAGATCCGGAGCGGGTGCCGCTGAATGCCGCGGAGGGCTTCATCCGCCAAATCCTGGGCTGGCGCGAATACGTCCGGGGCATCTACTGGGCCCGCATGCCGGAGTATGCTGAACTCAATGCGCTTGGGGCAGAGCGGGCCATGCCGGAGTGGTTTTGGACCGGCAACACGCGCATGGCCTGCATGCGGCACGCCATCGGCCAAACCCTCCAGCACAGCTACGCCCACCACATCCAACGGCTCATGGTTACGGGCAACTTCGCCCTGCTCGCCGGCCTGCATCCCGACGAGGTTGACGCCTGGTACCTCGGCGTGTACATCGACGCGCTCGAATGGGTCGAAATGCCCAACACGCGTGGCATGAGCCAGTTCGCCGACGGGGGCATCGTGGGGACGAAGCCGTATGCGGCCTCCGCGAATTACATTCAGAAACAGGGCGATTACTGCAGCGGCTGCGCGTACAAGGCGAAGGAGCGCGTGGGGCCGCAGTCGTGCCCGTTGAACAGCTTGTACTGGGATTTTCACGCGCGGAATCGGCCGCTCTTGGAGCCCAATCCGCGCATCGGCATGGTGTACCGGAATTGGGATCGGAAGTCGACCGAGGAGCAGCAGGCCTTGCTGGCGCGCGCCGCCGAAGTGTTGGACCAAATCGAATCGCTATGACCCCTTCCGTCCTCATCTGGTTCCGCAACGACCTCCGCCCGACCGATCACCCCGCGTGGCACGCAGCCTGCGCCTCGGGCCTGCGCCCCATTCCCGTGTTCATCGAGGAACCGTGGCGCACCGAAGCCAGTCCTTGGCTCGACGGCCGCCCCGCCCTCGGCGCCCGCCGCGCGCAGTTCGTGGCCGAAGGGGTGCACGCCCTCCAAGAAGCGCTGGGCGGCCTCCTCGTCCGCCGCGGTGAACCCGCCACGGTGCTGGCGGCCCTGGCTGAGGAATACGGCGCGACCCAAGTCCACTGCACCGCCGGCCACGCGCCCTACGAGCGCAACGACGAGGCCGCCGTGGCCGCGCGGCTCGACCTCGTCCGCCACGAGGGCGCCACGCTCCTTCATCCCGACGACCTCCCCTTCGACCTCGCCGACACCCCGGAGGTGTTCACCCGCTTCCGGAACAAGGTGGAACGGGATTGGAAGGTCCGCCCCGCACTGCCCGCCCCCGAAGTCGCCGTCGACGTGCCGAAGGAAGCCCAAGCGGTGACGGCGAAGGAACCCGTCGATGACCGGTTGGCCTTGACCTACGAAGGCAGCCACCAAGCCGCCCGCGCCCGCCTGCACCACTACCTCGACGGCACGCGCGCCCTCTCCACGTACAAGGAAACCCGCAACGGCCTCATCGGCGCCGATTACAGCTCCAAGTTCAGCCCGTGGCTCGCCTCCGGTGCCCTCGGTCCGCGCGAAACCTACGAGGCGATCCGCGCCTACGAGGCCCAACACGGCGCCAACGACAGCACCTACTGGCTCGTCTTCGAACTCCTGTGGCGGGACTATTTCGCCTTCGTCGCACGGCAATTCGGCCCCCGCCTCTACGCCGGCTCGGGCCTGCGCGCCGCCGCGCCGCCCCCCAAATGGAATTCCCGCGCGCGCACCGCATTCGACCGCTGGAGCCGCGGCGCCACCGGCCAGCCCTTCGTCGACGCGTGCCTCCACGAGCTCAACTCCACGGGCTTCCTCTCCAACCGCGGCCGCCAAGTCGCCGCCTCGTACCTCGTGCACGACCTCGGCGTGGACTGGCGCGCAGGCGCCGCATGGTTCGAGCACCACCTCATCGACCACGACCCCGCCTCCAACGCCGGCAACTGGCTCTACATCGCCGGACGCGGCAACGACCCCCGTCCAGTCCGCCGGTTCAACCCCGAAGGCCAAGCCGAGCGCTACGACCCCGACGGCGCCTACCGCGCCCTTTGGGCATAAAAAAATCCCCGGCACCTCAAAGGCACCGGGGATTCCATGGAGTTGCTCTCAATCAGTGCGAAGCGAGGTACGCCGCCACACCGGATGGCGTCGCGCTCATGGCGTCCTTGCCTTCACCCCAGTTCGCGGGGCACACTTCGCCGTGCTCCTCAACGTGACGCAACGCATCGACCATGCGCATGGCTTCGTCCACGTTCCGTCCGAGCGGCAAGTTGTTCACGAGTTGGTGCTGCACCACGCCGTTCTTGTCGATCAAGAACAAACCGCGGTAAGCGACCAAATCATTCGTCGCGGTCAAGTTGCCCTCTTCGTCGTATTCGTACTCGCCGGTCAAGACGTCGTAGTTCGTCGAAATGGTCTTGTTCGCGTCGGCGACGATCGGGTACTTGATGCCCTGGATGCCACCCTTGTCCTTCGGAATTCCGAGGTACGCGTGGTGCGACTCGGCGGTGTCCGTTGAGCACGCCACCACGGCCACGTCACGCGACTCGAAATCGGCGAGGCGCTCGTTGAACGCGTGCAATTCGGTCGGGCAAACGAACGTGAAATCCTTCGGGTAGAAGAAAAACACGACGTACTTCTTGCCGAGGTACTGGTCCAGCGAGAAGTTGTCTACGATGTTTCCGTCCACTACTGCGGGGGAAGAAAAGTGGGGGGCCTTGCGGCCGACAAGTACTGCCATGGTCGGTAGTTTTGATGTGGTTTCGAGGTGCAAAGATAAGGTCCTTAACACGCCCACAAAGCGCTCGGCGTATCTTCGGGCCGTGGGAAAAACAGCAGCAGCGAAGGAAAGGTTCATCAACCGCG
Source organism: uncultured Comamonadaceae bacterium (assembly GCA_964390365.1). Lineage (GTDB taxonomy): Bacteria > Bacteroidota > Bacteroidia > Flavobacteriales_D > Sanyastnellaceae > JALQTD01. Next base: position 6,804 of record CAYMHW010000052.1, read on the forward strand.
AGTTGAGTTGGTTGGCCTTCAATCATCGGGTTCTCCAAGAGGCCGCATCGAAGAAGGTGCCGCTCATCGAGCGCGTTCGGTTTCTCGGCATCTTTTCGAACAACTTGGACGAGTTTTTCCGGGTGCGCGTGGCGAACCTGATGCGGGCGTCGCTCATCGGGAAGAAGACGACGACGACTTTGGGCTTCGACGTGAACGAGACGTTGGCGGCGGTGAGCGCGAAGGTGGTGGAGCTGCAGGCGGAGTACAACCGCGTGTTTGCCCAGTTGGAGCGCGCGCTGAAGCGGGAGGGTGTGCATTTCGTGCACGAAGGCCAAATCAACCCCCAGCAAGCCGAATTCGCCTCCGACTACTTCGCCTCCAAGGTCCGCCCGACCCTCGTGCCGGTCATGGTCGGGGGCGGCACGAAATTCCCGGACCTCAAGGACGGCACGCTCTACCTCGCGGTGGGCTTGCAGGGCACGAAGGGCGAGGAGGGCACGCGCTACGCGGTGATTGAAGTGCCGGCGCACTTGCCGCGGTTTTTGGTCCTCCCCTCGACCGAGGAAGGCGAGCACGTCATGTTCATCGAGGACGTGATCCGACTCGAACTCCGGCGCATCTTCGCCCTGTTCGAGCCGGAGCGCGTGTTCGCCCACGCCATCAAGGTCACGCGCGACGCGGAAATCGACATGGACGACGACCTCAGCCGCTCGCTGATGGAGAAGATGTCGCGGGGCATCGCGCGCCGGAAGAAGGGCCATTACGTGCGCTTCCTCTACGACGCCGCGATGCCGCATGAGATGCTGCAGTTCGTCAAGCGCCGCCTGAAGCTCGGCGACACGGAGAACGTCATCGCGGGGAGCCGCTACCACAACCGGAAGGACCTGATGGGCTTCCCGGATTTCGGGCGGAAGGACTTGGTGTTCCCGCCGCAGCCGGCGGTGGCGCATCCGCTTTTGGCCCACAAAACCAGCCTGTTGGACCAAATCCAAAAGCGCGACATCCTCCTCCATTACCCCTTCCAGCGCTTCAGCTACGTCGTGGACATCCTGCGCGAAGCGGCCATCGATCCGACGGTGGAAAGCATCCGCATCAACCTCTACCGCGTTGCGAACAACTCACAGGTAATCAACACGTTGGTGAATGCTGCGCGCAACGGCAAGGAGGTGCATGTGGTGATGGAACTCGCGGCCCGATTCGACGAGCGCCACAACATCAAGGTGTCGAACGTGCTGCAGGAGGCCGGCGCGACGGTGGAGTTTGGGGTGAGCGGCCTGAAGGTCCACTCGAAGGTGTTCCTGGTGGCGCGCCGCCGGGGCAAAAAACGCGAGCTCTTCGCCCACATCGGTACGGGAAATTTTCACGAGAAAACCGCGGGCATCTACGGCGACGTTTCGCTGCTGACGGCCGATCCCAGCATCACCTCCGAGGTGGAGCGGCTGTTCAGCTTCTTCAGCAACAACTACGAGCGCCCGGTTTTCCGTCACCTCATCGTGAGCCCGTACGGAACGCGCCGGCGCTTTTCCCGCCTCATCGACCGGGAAATGACCTTGGCGCTCATGGGGAAGGAGGGACGCCTCACGCTGAAGCTGAACAATTTGGTCGATGCGGAGATGATCGAGAAGCTCTACGATGCAAGCCAAGCGGGCGTGCGCATCACCTTGCTCATCCGCGGGATTTGTTCCCTCATTCCGGGCGTTCCGGGCATGAGCGAGAACATCGAGGTGCGGAGCATCGTGGGGCGTTACCTCGAGCACGTGCGGTTGCTCGTCTTCGGAAACGACGGCAATCCGGAGATGTACATCTCGTCGGCCGATTGGATGACGCGGAACCTCGACCGCCGGGTGGAGGTGAGCGTGCCGGTTCGGGACCCGATGCTGCAATCGGAGTTGGCGCATTACCTGGACCTGCAACTGCGCGACACCGAAAAAGCCCGCATCATCGACGCTTCGATGGACAACCAGCCCGTGAGCGTGCGAAAGGGCGCGAAGCAGGTCGATGCCCAACAGGCCACCTACGCGTGGTACCGCGACCAAGCAGATCGGATTCCGTGAGGCCCGCTCGCTTCGTTGCCTTACCTTGAGGCGGAAAGAATGGGCGGATGAAGTTTGGCGCAATCGATATCGGTTCCAACGCGGTGCGGCTGTTGGTGGAAGAAGTGCGGAGGAAACCCTCGGGCCGGATCCACGTTGAGAAAGTGAGTTTTACCCGCGTGCCGCTGCGGCTCGGCGACGACGTGTTCGAAACGGGCACCATCGGACCTGAAAAGTTCGCGGCGTTGGTGAAAACCATGAAAGCGTTTTGGTACCTCATGGACGTGCACGGCGTGGAGAACTACAAGGCGTGTGCGACAAGCGCCATGCGGGAAGCCGAGAACGGGAACGAACTGCGCGCTTGGGTGAAGAAGAAGGCGAACATCGACATCGAGATCATAGCGGGAAAGGAGGAGGCGGACTTGATTTTCGGCGGTTTCACGACGGTAGCGGGCCTCGGCGCAACCGATGACTTCCTTTACATCGACGTCGGCGGCGGGAGCACCGAAATCACCCTCATCCGCAACGGCCTGCGCCTTCGCTCCCAGAGCTTTAAACTCGGCACCGTGCGCTCCCTCAAAGGGCGCATTCCCGATGGCGAATGGGATGCCGTCGAGGCCTTCGTCGCCCAAGTCACCGACCCGTCGGACTCGCTTCTGAGCATCGGCACGGGGGGCAACATCAACCGGCTCCACCGCCTGGCGGGCGGAGCGCGCTTCGAGCCCATCACCCGCGACCGCCTCCAAGAGGTGCACGACCAAGTCACCGCCCTCACGTACGAGGAACGCATGGAGCAACTCGGCATGAAACCCGACCGGGCGGACGTCATCGTGCCGGCGGGTGAGATTTACTTGCGCGTGATGGAATTGGCAGGCAGTGAGCGGATTTTGGTTCCGAAGGTCGGCTTGTCGGACGGCATGATCCTCGCGCAATTCGCGGAGTGGGAGGCGGCCAACGTCCCGGACTGAGCGCACGAAAAAGGGCGGCCCGTTGAGGCCGCCCTGTTCCGAACGCGCAAACCCGCAATCAGAGTTTGTCCTTCAAGAAGTTGTCCACTTCGAAGGCGCGTTCGGGCTTCAACACGATTTTGCCTTCTTTGTCGAGCAAGAAGTAGGTCGGCGTGGCCGTCACCTTGTAGGCTTCCACCACCGGGCTGTTCCACGCCTCGAGCTGGCTGACCTGCGGCCACGTCATGCCCTTTTCTTCGATGGCAGCCGTCCACGTCTTCGCGCTTTGGTCGAGGCTGACGCCGATCACTTCGAATCCTTTGTAGTTGTACTTCGCGTACATCGGCCCCACGTACGGCATTTCCTGCTCGCACTTGTGGCACCAGGAAGCCCAAAACATCACCAAGGTGTACTTGTTCTGCGAGCACGTCTGCATGAGGTCGATCACGTTGCCTTGCGGTGTGGCGATGGCGAAGTTGGGCGGCGTGTTGCCGACTTGCAGGTTGATGATGCCCTGCGCCCGGATGCGGATGGCATCGCTCAGGTCCGCACCGCAGTCCTCGTCGAAGATGTAGTTGTCGAGGATGTACTGGCAAATCGTCTCTTTGCCCGTGTTGTAGAAGCCTTCGAGCATGCTGTACAGCGCGCTTTCGAGGGTCACGGGATTGGGCTCGAAGTGGGCCTTCACCATGTCAATGCACGCGAGGAAGCCGCTGTCGGTGCCTTTGCTGTACGTCACCATGAACTGCTGAATGCGGTCGCTGATGGCCATGCTCCGCATCGCGCTGTTATCGAGCGGATCGAGGTCTTCGAAGAACCGACTTTGGTTGTCGGGGTACTTCGGATTCTTCCAGGTCATGAGTTTGGCCAAATACGTATCCGGATACTGCCCGATGAGCGCATGCTGCTTTTTGACGAGCTCGAGCTCCTTGTCAGCAATTTGCTGCTCCACCCGCGCGCGGAACGCGCCTGCTTCGGAGAGGCTCTTGCGCAGGCCGCGGATGGCGTTGCGGTTCTGGGTTTCCTCGGTTTGGTAGTCCCAGTAGCCGGTGTTTTCAGGGCTGTTGGGGGAGGTCTTTTGGCCCGAAAGGCGGTTCGTGCTGAAGGCGAAGGTGACCTCGGATTCGTCCGGGTTGAGGATGATTTCCGTGGCGTTTTTGTCGTCGTTGAGGGCCAACGTGTAGACGCCGCGGGAGACTTCGAGGCGCTTGAATTCGAAGGCGCCGTCTTTGAGTTCGGTGCGGGCGAGTTCGGATTTGTTCCGGCCCTCCATCGCGTAGAGGATGACCTGTCCGGTGGTGGCGCGGGCGATGGTGCCGTTGATGGTCATCTTGCCCGTCGCATCGCCGGCGTTGCGCTCGGTGATGCCGTTCTTGTGCTTCGAGGAAGCCACGTCGGTTTGGGCGGTGGGGGCCGGTGCCGCTGCCGTTGCGGTTTCAGTGGCCGGAGCCGAGCCGTTGTCCGATGCGCCGTTGGACGGGCTTCCGCATGCGGCGAGGGCCAAGGCGAGGGTCAAGGTCGAGAACGTCATCATTTTCATCTGAAAAGAGGTTTGGCCCAAATTTAAGCAACGCAACGGGGAACACCGCACCGGAAGCCGCATGCTTTGCGTATCTTCACCTTTCGAAACGATTGCGCAATGGACAGAAATACGGCCCTTACCCTGCTCGGTGTGGACCCGGATACCACCCATGAGGAGCTGATGGACAAACTGGACGCGGAGACGTTCTCCGTGCGCGATCACTTCATCCGCCAGCCCGTGATTCCGATGCTGTTTCGGTCGCGGGTGGATCGGTTGATGCAGCTCAGTGACATCGCGAACACGCTCGGCATTCAGCCGCTCGGCACACCGGTTCAGTTGCCGGAGCTGTTGCCGATGGAGGGCGGCGCACTGGCGCTTGCGGAGACGCACCTCGAGAACTTGTTGCGGCTGCGGACGTCGATGGCTGGGACGTTGGATCCGGACGTGTTGGCGCGGTTTGGCACGACGATGAGTTCCTTGCAGGGGCGCTACATGGTGGCGTTTGTGGAGGCGACGGAAGGTTGGCCTGGGGTGGTCGGCGAGTTGGACGAAGTGCCCGCGCGCGAAGAATGCCCGTGGGACGAGTTGTTGGCCGAATTGCGCACGGAGGGCAGGGAGGCCTACCCGAAGCTCAAGCGCGAGCGCGATCGCATGATCCGGCTGCTCGATCGCGAAGTGGCGGGCTGAGCCTCATTCGCGGCCCAAGGCCACAATGGGGTCGAGGGCTGCGGCTTTTTTCGCCGGATAGTATCCGCTGATCAAGCTGGTGATGAGCGAGAGCACAACGCCGAGCGCCATCCAATTCCACGGAATGACGAAGGGCGTTTCGAGGTAGTTCGCCACGACGTTGCCGACGCCGATGCCGAGCACGATGCCCGCCGCACCACCGAGTTGGCCGATGACCATGACTTCGATGAGGAACTGGGTTTGAATGGCCTTCGGCGTGGCGCCGAGGGATTTGCGGACGCCGATTTCACGGGTGCGCTCGGCGACGCTCACGAGCATAATGTTCATCAGGCCGATGCCCGCGCCGAAGAGCGTGATGATGCCGATGGCGGTGGCCGCGAGGGTGATGCCGGTGATGGCTTCCTCGAGGGTGCCCACGAGCGCGTTGCTCTGCTCGATGACGAAGGAGCTGGGGGCGCCGGGGGCGTCGCGGCGGATGGTGCGGAAGTCGCCGAGTGCGCGGTCGGCTGCGGCGTCGATTTGGGCCAAATCGTGCACCCGACACGTGATGCTGTAACTCCGCCCTTCATCCGAAAACTGCCGCCGGGCTGCGGTGGCGGGGACGAGGCATTGTTTGTCCTGGCTCATCCCGAAGGCTTGCCCCCGCGCAGCGAGCACGCCCACCACCGTGTAGCGCGTCGACCCCACGCTGATGTCCTGCCCGATGGGGTCCTCCCACGGTTGAAACAGCTGCTCGATCAACTCCGGTCCGCAGACGGCCACCGCCCGCGCATTGCTGACGTCATCCGCGTTCACGTCGCGCCCTTGTGCCACTTCAAACCCGCTGATGTTCAAGTAGTTCTCGTCGATTCCGAGCACCTGGATGTTCGGGTCCGTCTGTTCGTCCGCACGGCTCAACACCGCCGATCCCGAACCAAACAACGAATACGAGGTCACCCAATCCGGGTGATCCATCTCCAAAAACGCCTGCACCTCCTGGTACCGAATCGGGTCGCTTTGCACCACCCGCCGCCCGCGGTTCAGGCCCCCGCTCGTGGCTTGCCGAATCGTGAACGACTGCGTTCCGAGCGAGGCAAATTGCTGCGTGATGTTGGCCTCCAGCGAGCTCGTGGCGGTGGTCATGCTGATGAGGGCGGTGATGCCAAGGCCGATGATGCCGATGGTCAGCCCGGTGCGCAAGGCATTGCCCCGAATGGAGCGCAGCGCCACGATGACCTGTTCCCGAAGCAAAGCACGCGTCATGATGCGAAGGTACTGCTTACCTTTGCGCCGAACTGCAAAAAATACCACTGCGCCATGACCTTTGATTTGGAGATGATTCGCGAGGTGTACAGCCGTTTCCCCGAGCGGGTGGCTGCTGCACGTGAGTTGACCGGAAAGCCGCTGACGTTGGCGGAGAAAATCCTCTACACCCACTTGTGGGACGGCACGTCCGACCGGCCGTTTGAGCGGGGTGCGGATTACGTGGATTTTGCTCCGGATCGGGTGGCGATGCAGGATGCGACGGCCCAAATGGCGTTGCTCCAATTCATGCAAGCCGGCAAGGCAAAGGCCGCCGTTCCCTCCACCGTTCACTGCGACCACCTCATCCAAGCAAAAGTCGGCGCCAACACCGACCTTCAAGAGGCCATCAACAAGAACAACGAGGTGTACAACTTCCTCGAATCGGTCTCAAACAAATACGGCATCGGCTTCTGGAAGCCAGGCGCGGGCATCATCCACCAAGTCGTCCTCGAGAACTACGCGTTCCCGGGCGGCATGATGATCGGCACCGACTCGCACACCGTGAACGCGGGCGGCCTCGGCATGGTCGCCGTCGGCGTGGGCGGCGCGGACGCGGTGGACGTGATGGCCGGCATGCCGTGGGAGCTCAAGTTCCCGAAGCTCATCGGCATCAAGCTCACGGGCAAGCTCAGCGGTTGGGCCACCCCGAAGGACGTCATCTTGAAAGTGGCGGGCATCCTCACGGTGAAAGGCGGAACGGGGTGCATCGTCGAGTACTTCGGTGAGGGCGCCCAGTCCATGAGCTGCACCGGTAAAGGCACCATCTGCAACATGGGGGCAGAAATCGGCGCGACGACCTCGACCTTCGGCTACGACGACAGCATGGCGCGCTACCTCGAGGCGACCGGCCGGAAGGACGTGGCGGAACTCGCCAACGGCATCCGCGAGCACCTCACCGGTGACGCCGAAGTCTACGCGAACCCCGAGCAGTACTTCGATCAGGTCATCGAAATCAACCTCAGCGAGTTGGAGCCGCACGTGAACGGTCCGTTCTCGCCGGATTTGGCCACCCCCATCAGCCAAATGAAGGCGGCCGCCGAAGCGAACGGCTGGCCCACCTCCATCGAATACGGCCTCATCGGCTCGTGCACCAACTCGAGCTACGAGGACATCAGCCGCGCAGCCTCCATCGCCCAACAAGCGGTGAGCCAAGGCATCGAAGCGAAGGCGACCTTGACCGTGACCCCGGGTTCCGAGCAAGTGCGCTACACGATCGAGCGCGACGGCTTCATCGACCTCTTCCAACAAATGGGCGGCGAGGTCTTCGCCAACGCCTGCGGGCCGTGCATCGGCCAATGGGCGCGTGCCGGAGCCGAAAAGCAAGAAAAGAACAGCATCGTCCACAGCTTCAACCGCAACTTTGCCAAGCGTGCGGACGGCAACCCCAACACCCACGCCTTCGTGGCGTCCCCGGAACTCGTGACGGCCATGGCCATCGCCGGTGACCTGACCTTCAACCCCATGAAGGACACGTTGAAGACGAAGGACGGAGTGGAGGTGCTCCTCGCTGAACCCACCGGCGACGAATTGCCGAGCAAGGGCTTCGCCGTTGAGGACGCGGGCTACCTCGCTCCTGCAGAAGATGGCAGCGGCGTTCAAGTCGTGGTGAAGCCGGACAGCGAGCGCTTGCAGTTGCTCGATCCGTTCCAGCCTTGGAATGGTGAGAACATCACCGGGGCGCGGTTGCTCATCAAGGCGGCGGGCAAGTGCACCACCGACCACATTTCGATGGCGGGTCCTTGGTTGCGCTACCGCGGACACCTCGATAACATCGCGAACAACACGTTGACCGGTGCGGTCAATGCCTTCGGCGGTGCGGTGAATGCGGTGAAGAACCACCTCACGGGTGAGGTCGGTGAAGTGCCCGCTGTGCAGCGCGCGTACAAGGCGGCGGGCGTTCCCACCGTCGTGGTCGGCGACTGGAACTACGGCGAGGGCAGCTCGCGCGAGCACGCCGCAATGCAGCCGCGTCACCTCGGAGTGGCCGCAGTGCTCGTGAAGTCGTTCGCCCGCATCCACGAAACGAACTTGAAGAAGCAGGGCATGCTCGCCTTGACGTTCACGAACGAGGCGGACTACGACAAGATCCAGGAGGCGGACGTGTTCAACTTCGTCGACCTCGCGTCGTTTGCTCCGGGCAAGCCGCTCACCATTGAGCTCGTCCACGCCGACGGCAGCAGCGAGCAGATCGCGGTGAACCACAGCTACAACGAGCAGCAGATCGGTTGGTTCCGTGCGGGTTCGGCCTTGAACTTGATCAAGCAACAACAAGCGTGATTTGGGCGTCTTGCATCCAACAACGATGGACATGAAAGCAACACTTCGATTCGCAGGCTTGGTTTGGGCTTGCACCTTGGTCACCTCCGCAGCTTTTGGACAGCAGTACCAGAGCATTGTGAAAATGAACCCGTTTGGGTTGTTCACGGGGCAATACATGATCGGCTATGAGCACATGTTGAACGACCAAATGTCCGTGCAGTTGATGCCCGGATTCATTTCGTCCAACGGTGAGCAGAATTCTTCGGTCGGCACCTACAACAACCGACTCGAGCGTTCAAAGACGGGATTCATTGTGATTCCGGAGTTCCGCTACTACGTATCGCCGGACGCGACCGGTGCGCCGCACGGCCT
>CAYMHW010000053.1:0-15373 GCA_964390365.1 uncultured Comamonadaceae bacterium
GTGACAACTGCTTGGCCGGTAGCACCGCAGTAGGATGGAAGCCCTGTATAGTTGTGTGACCAAGTCAAACCGCCACAACCGCCCGAGGCTGTTGCACCGCCATTCGACGCGAGATAAGCTTGGATTGCTGCGTTGTTGCCAGAACCGTTGCATTCCAGGTAAAGGTCCTCTGCCTGCACCTCGATGTTGATGGTGTGGTTGCAGCTGCCGTCGTCTTCCGTTGCGTCGGGGTCGTAGTTGTCCGCGGTTGGATCCGTGCAGCCCGGAACGATTGCTGGAAGAGTTGAGGAGCTCTGAACGGGACCCAAATACTCATAGGCAGTTCCAGCGGCGTCCTTGTATTGAAGGTTCAGTTGGTACGAGAATTGACCGGGGGTTCCGTCGTCGTTGTTGGTCATGGTGATTTGGGCCAAAAGCACCTTCAGGTCATCACCAGCAAGCCAATCCGGAGCCGGATTTTCAGCGGCCACGAACCAAAGCCCGCTGCAGTCTGAAAACCCAGTTCCTGCCTCAAAATCAGCCAGAGCCGCGCTCATGCCCGTGCTTTGAACGCCCCCGTCTCCGTTCTTGTCTTCAGTGCCGATGGTTAACCAGCTGTCGTAGACCAAATCCGGTAAGAATGGGTAAAAGATGGGATTGATGGTCTGACCAAAGTTGTCACCCGCTGCACTTTGGTGAATCTGTGCCGTGCCCTCTGCAAGGATCATGATGCGCAAATCGCCCTCGCTGGGCAGCATGCCATAGACCGCGCTGACCCAATCCCCTGGATCATCGAAGGTCGCGTAAAGGCGATGGGTCGTGCCATATTCTGAGGTAGCGTGCTCCTCCACGATGAAGCCCGTGGTTGTGGCAAGCGCCGTCATCATGGAGAGGGTCATCCCCAACACGAGGGTGAGGACCCTCAGGGGGATGGTGCCAACCGGTGGCTCGTAATGCGAGGCGCGAAGACCTGATGAATGCAGCGCGCCATGACGCGGGAAAAGTGGACAGTTCATGGGTTGGAAAGATTGGGTTTTGTTCAGAAGGGGTTGATGGGTGTGGATGTGCACGAATTCGAGCAGCGCCTGCCAGGATGGCCTTGTCAACTCAGCTCATTCATTTGGTTCACTTGTTTTTATAAAAAGCCCTCCCCCGAAATTCAGGGAAGGGCCTTACCATTCTGGTCAGTTGCAATTCAAACCATATTCGCTTAACACAACCAACAAGTCGCTCATGCTCACGTAACCGCTGCCATCGATATCCGAAAGGCAATCCCCTGGCTCAGGACACATCGAGCTGTATTCACCGAGCATGATGAGCACATCCGACATGTTGACGATGCCGTTGTTATCGATGTCTGCGGTGCACGGTGTTGCCCAAATGCATGAACCGTCTTCCTCTGTTGCCGAGGCGAGGTAATTGGAGGCCGTGTTGTCGGTGCATCCGAACACCTCGTCCTCATCGCACACGCCGTCTCCGTCGCTGTCGGTGCTGCATTCCGATGGGACTGTCACGGCAACCACGTCGACATCGGAAGCCACCCCATCGGACACCATCAGGACCACGCTGTACACACCAGGCTGCAGGCCCGACACGGGCGCAACCACCACGGTGTCACCAGCAGTGCCCTGAGGGAACGTGAAGTGCGTGGAGTGCCACGTGTAGCTCAGCATGTCGCCATCGGCGTCGAACGAATTCGAGCCGTTCAGGAGCGCGAGGCCCAACGAATCGAGAACAGCATCCGGTCCGGCATTGGCCACCGGGGCCGTGTTGGGCGAATCCACCACCCACGAAATGGATGGTGTTGCCGTGCCCATTCGGCCCGTCACGCGCTTCGGAATTCCGATCATCGTCATCGAAAGCGTGTACTCTCCGGGATCGGTCAGGGCGGTGGCCAGCCCCGTGACCTGCACGTGCAGGCTGTCGGGAGCATCGATGGATACATCGCCGAGCGGCACGGGGAATCCATTGCGCGTCAGGGACAGCTTGTTTTGGAAATTCACCCCATCGAGCACCGGCGCTGTGAAGGTCATTTCCACTCCGTCCACCACGCCCTCGGACGTCGCGGACAGTACCTCCCAAGCCCCGTTCAAGTTGATGGGGTCGAGGAAGATGTTTTGGGTCGCCACGTGCTCAAAACCGCCGAGGCTCGTGGCCCGGATGCGCAGGACGCTTCCGCCCTCCACTTCAGAGACCACCGGCACGGAAACGTCGCCCGCCGCCACGTCTTCGAGCGTTGCCAGTTCGAGCCAGTTGTTGCCGACTTGCTGCTCGATGACCACGGAAGGAGCGTATTCGCTGACCGAGAAGAGCAGGTTGAAGTTCGCGCCGAAGCTGATGGCGTCCGTGCTGGAAATGCCCCAGTCGGGCGAGATGCCATTCGCCACCACTTCCAGGCTGTCGGTGCGGATGACCGACCATTCAAAGAGGGTGTCGAGTGCGAGTGGCAGTCCTGTAAGGTCTTGAATGCCATCGGGTTGCTCGATGGTGAGCGCGTATTGGCCTTCGGGGTAGGTGGCGAGGTTGAAGTTGTTGAGGCGCCAGGTTTGGCCATCTCCCAGCGAGGCCAAATCCCAATTCAACTCCTCGTTCGCATCCCGCGTCAAGACCACGTTCGCGGTATCCAACCCGACCACGGCCTCGCTGAACACGAGGTCGAGCGCCGTAACGTGCTGCGCATCCAAGCCCCCAGTCGTCACGAGCTCAATGGCCACCAACTCCGGAGCGATCCGATCGCGCACGAGCTCAATGGACTGCGGGGCCAAGCCGTACAAGCCGGATTCCGCGAGCAACGACGTCAAGTCCACCTCAAGGGTATACTCCCCGTCGACCGCAAGCCGCGTGTCCAAGCTGTCCAGGCGCTGCAACCGGGCATCGAGGTCCATGGCGTACGGATCGAACTCGTGCACCAACGTGTCGCCGCGCATCAGCGTGAAGTGGTCCGGTCCGACCGTGGAGTCGACCATGGCCGTGTTGAAGATGAGGTCCAAATGCGGCATCACCTCTCCGATGTAGATCGGTTCATCCACGTCGCGGAACACGTCGAACGCGTCGATCGCCGACATGACGTACGGGCGCCCCACCCATTGCACCCACGTGCGCTGCTGCCCATTTTCCCCGGGCGCGCCGGTGAAGTCGGTGATGCCGATGGTGCCGATGGTGATTTGGTACAGCCCATCGCCGCCGGTGACATCGGTTAAATCCAGCGCAAACCGCGTCGAATCCGCGTCGAGCGGCACGATGACGATGCCGTCCGTGGCCGCGACCGCACCCTGATTCCAAAGCTGGATGTCGTCCGCCGTGAAGGTCGAGGTCACGATGGGGCGGTCGAACTGAACCACCAGCGAATCCAGCTGCTCGAAGAGGATTTCGGGGTCCTCGCCGTTCGCGACGCCTTCGATGGAGGTGATCTCCAACGGCGTGTCGAAGTCCACTTCCCAAACCAGCGTGTACGTCTCGTCAGTCGGCGTCCAATCGAACAAATGGAACACCGGCTCGTGAATCGGATCGCCCGTCATGGGCACCGTGATCTTCGTGACCCAGGCGTTTTGGGCAGGCAACACCGAACCGTCGGCGCGCTGCACCTCGACGAGTTCGTAGAACTCACCGCCCGGTGAGGGGATGCGGAAGTACGTCCACCCAGAATCCGACGGCGTGACCTCCACCGTGCTGGTGGCCGTGGCCGGTGCGATGTCCGAAGCGTTCAAGTCCGCGGGCACGAGCACCTCCGCGATGCTGTCGCCATCCGAGAAGTGCACCTCGTCGGGCATGGCGAACGGATCCGAGAACGAATTCACGAGGAACTCGTCCCGTCCATCGTCGCCCGGCATCGGGTTGCGCACGCGGTGGATGAGTTCGTGGAACTCCACAGACTCGATGAGGCTCAATTCCGGGTTGCCGTAGCTGTTGTTGTGCACCACGTCGGCGGAGAGGTTCGTGAAGTAGCCGAGGAGGTTCGAGGTCAGGAACCACGAGCCGATGCGGCTTTCGAACGGCGGGATGTCGCCGAACTCCACGTCGAGCACACCGAGGTTGGCGTCCTCGCCCTCGAACTGGCTGCCGATGATTTCGAATGCCACGGCGAGGCCCATGTCGTTGCCGACGATGGTCGGTTGCGACGAGGCGAGGAGCACGTTGGTGGCGTCCCCGTAGCCCGCATTGTGGATCATGAGGGACAACTCCGCCGGAAGGATGGGCTCGATGGGTTCGGTCAGGGGGTCATCGCCGTAGACCGTCCGGTCGAGGTAGTAGTCGAGCTGCAAGTCCGGGCTCGGCTCCACCGTGAGGTAGACCGGGTCGAGGGCTTGCGTCACCATGCCTTGGATGGACGGGTCGTAGTAGCTGACTGTTCCGCCGAAGCCGTACTCGATGGGCTCGGTCGGTGCCGCTCCTTGCTCGGGGATGAAGAGGAACACGGCGGTTCCTTGCTCGCCCGAGGGCACCACGCCGTTGCCATCCACGGAGCCGGTGATGCTCGTTTCGATGAGTTCGATTTGGAACAAATCGTTGCGCGGAATGCCGTCCGGGTCGAAGACTTGGACGTTCACATCGAGGAACTGAACCGCTCCAGAGGGATGGCCATTCGAAATTCCGAAGGTGCCTTCGAAGGCTTCCCGGGTCATCGTCAATTCCTGCTCGATCTGCATTTGGACTGCTGCACAGACACCCGACTCATTGCCCCCTGAATCGCCCGTCTCAATCAATTCAGCGATTGCTTCCTCCGACGTGAAGAAGAAGTCCTCGAATCCGCTCATTCCACGAACGATGGCGAAGTAATCCGCGGCGGCCAACAGGGTCAATTGACGGTCGAACAAATCCCAGTCGAAGTCGGGGTTTTCCGATCCGTATTCAGCCACATGTGCATTCCAATCGGTGAACCAACCTTGTATGGCCGGCGTACCCCATTCATAACCGCCGAAGGTGGCAATCAAGGAATCGGATTCGGTAGTTGAGAAGGGTTCAATGGCCAGAACCCGATCGTTCACAGCGAGGTAGAACTCCTCAAACGCTTCGTAATCGAACAGGTCGCCATACACCAAGTCCAAATAGACCGTCTCCGCCGCCAATCCATAGATCTTCACGCTGTAATCCACGAACATGGCATGGTAGGGGGCATAGATGCCGAGTTCAGCCTCCTCGTCTTCAACCGCATTGGCGCCGAAGTTGGGCGAGGCAGCGACCATCAAATCCCCCAATTCGCTGGCGTTGGCCGCGATGAAGGCTTGGAGGATGTCGGACTCCACCGTCGATGTGTCTGCCAATCCACTTGTAACCAAGGTGTTGGCCATCGCCGACGCAATGTCTGTTCCGTAGTACTCGGCCAATTGCTGCACGAGGTGTGCGTAATGGGTCCCTGGGTAGGCCAAATCCGGCAACATCGACAACGCATTCGGTGCGTTTGGAGGCAACGATGCCCCGAGCATTTCATTGAGTTGCGGCTTCACGAGGCATTCCATCAATGAACCGATTCCCGCATCAACACAATCCTTGGTCTTGCTCGGTACGGCAGAAGCTGCGGCACAATTGAGAGCAGTTGAGACCAAACTTTGGAAGCAATCGTCGCAGAGTTCGATTCCCGAGTCAAAGTCGCCGATGGTTCCTCCTCCTCCGCTCACGAGTACGGCATCCGGTCCGGATCCAGAGCACTGGTCACAGTTTCCTTCACCATCATAGAATGTCGGATTGGATTCACCACTTCCACTTCCGCTTTCTCCGCAGCTCCGTTCGCTGATGCCTGCGGCCGCCAATGCCTGCCCCAGCATGGTCTGCCCAAACCCGCATTCATAAGCTCCCAACGCCGCGAAAAACAACCGACATGCTGCACCCTGGTTCATTTGAGCAGCAACGGGCGCCGTGTTCAACGAGTAGGCCATCATGGCCCCTTCAATGCCCTCGTTGTCGCCCATTTCCATGTTCTGCGTCGACCACGCATCGATCCGCCGCATGATGACCGGAACTTCGACCGCGGTCAGGGCAGGCAGTGAACTCGGCAAGTAGTCGGACAGGAACTCGTACTCGGGATCTTCGGGCAACACCATTTCGACTTCGTCGAATGCAATGAGGCCGTCGTTGATGAGCACAGCGTTGAAAACGAACAGTTCATCGCCTTGCAGGGCTGGAAGGGAATCGGGGATTTCCAACCTGAGCACGGGCATGGGCACGTGCGTCACGAAGGTCGAGTTGAGCGTGATGGTGTACGAGTCCTCAATTTCGACTTCCTCCACTTCCCACCAATAGGTGACCGGTTGGAAATCCAAGAAGGCGGTGTAGATGTTCGCCAATCCAGCGTTCAGGTTGACCTCCAGCACCGCATCGGCATGCTGGGGTTTCTCGACAATGATGCGAACCGGACCCTCGGGAATGGAATCCACGTGGAACCAACCCGTAGAATCGGTTACGCCTTCGGCCAGGAGGTTGCTTCCGTAGTAGGTCTCGACGCGAACATCCGCTCCGACCACGGGAGGTTCGTCTTCGGCGAAGTAGGTGAACTGATTTGTTGCCAGCACCGACAGGGAGGCATTGGCATCGCTCACGCGCGTGAATTGGAAGGGCAGGCTCAGCGAAATACCGTTATCCGGATTGAGCCCGAGGTTGCCGTTGACCGTGTATTGGAGGGGGACCGAGTTGGTCGCCGTGAACAGCAAGGTCACCGTGGTCGTCTCACCGGGGGCCAAATCAGGCAGCGTGCCGCCCACCAGCGAGCCGATCCAATCCCCTTGCGGGAGGGAGAGGCCGATGGGGCCGGAGTTGCCGCCGCCCACGTTGGTGACGTCGAATTCGACCACCTTGGTTCCGATTTGGTCTGAAACGCTCACGACCAAGGAATTCGGGTCCGTTTCCAACACCGCGTACGGATCTTGGATGAAGACGTAGGCGGGCCAGGTCTCGATGGTGCCTTGATCCGCCGTGAAGCTGAAGTTGAACTGATGGTACGCATTGTTCGGCGTGGCGGCTGTCAAATCCACCGCATAGGGAATCCAAAGCGTTGCACCAGCCGGAATCTCCGTCGGCGCCGTAAACGTCGGTTGGGCGCCGGACCACGCATTGGGTGCGGTCACGACGAGCCCCGTCAGGTCCACCGACGTCGGGTTGTGCACTTGGATGGAATCCACGATGGACTCGCCCGTGATGCCATTCCAGACAATTGAATTCGGTGCCTCGAGCTTCAATCCGAGCAAGTCGAACGTGTCCTGCACGGCGGTTTCCATCAGGCCAGGATAACCTGCCCCGATGGTGTAGGTGCCTTGCTCGGTGCTGTAAGGCGTGAACGTGCCGGAGAACTGGCCGAGGCTGTTCGTCGTGACATCGATTTCACGGCGATACGGACCGTTGAGGACGTAGACTTCCACGGGCGTGGAGGCCAGGGCCGTGCCGTTTGCCCCGGTCAGGGTTCCTGTGAAGGGCACGGGGGAGCCGCCGGGCAAGTAATCCGCGGCCACGCTGATGACCGGCAGGTAGGGCGATTCGACCTCCACTTCGCCAAGCGCGAACGTGTTCGTCGTGTAATTGATTTCCGTGGGGCTTGCCGCACCATTGACCACCAACTCGAGCACCACCGTACCAGGAGATTCGGGGACCGTTACCGAGGCCACCAGTTCCGCGGTGGATCCCACGGGCAGCGGGAAGGTGAATGTGCCCGTGTACCACGTTTCCTCATCGCTTTCGAGTGTCCACGACCAACCCGAAGGCATGGTCACGAAGCCCGTGTTTTCCACTTCCGCGGTGAGGATGACGAGGTTGCCCGGGGTCACCGTGTCCGCGCTGAGTGAGGCGGAGGCGACTTCGAGGTTGGGCTTGTTTTGGTCGGTGACGAACACGGTGGACTGGCCGGCGTTGAAGCCGGGGGCCGTCGCGGTCACGAAGACCTGTTGGGTGCCGTCTTCGATGCCGTCGTTCAAGGTGCCAAAGGGCACGCTGACCGACCCGGTTCCCGCGGGCAACTGGACCGAAGCGGGGAGTTCGAGTTCGCCGAGCGGGTTTGCACTCAACGCCACCGAAACGGGTGCGGGCAAGTCGGAATTGTGGCTCAGCAGGAGGGTGCCGCCGGAGGCGCCTTCGGGCATGACCGAGGGCGAAATCGACACCGTGAGGGCCATGCCGTCGTTGTCGAGGATGACCAGCGTGTCCGCGGCGTAGCCGAAGCTGCCGGGTTCCGCTGCGCAACCGCAGTTCGAGAAGACCACCGAGGCTTCGAGGACCACCGAGCGCGTGCCGTCGTCGAGCGCGTTGTCGATGACGCCGACGTTGAAGGTGGAGCTGATGTCACCGGGGTTGAGCTGGATGGCGGTCGGGTGGAAGATTTGGCCTGCAATGCTCGCCGTCAAGGTCGCGTTCACGGCCAAACCAGCAAACTCCGCACTGCGCGACAACGTCGCCTCCACCGCAAACGCGCCCACGCCCTCCGAGACGGTGTCCGCCGTCAGCTCGAGGACCAAATCCGGAATGTCCTCATCGACGATCGTGAGCGCCGCCGTGCCCCCGTCGTGGTTCGCTGCCCCCGCGAGTACGGTGAGGGTCATGGTCGATTCGGGGAGGTTGTTGTTCACCGCCACCAACTCGGCATCGACCGATAGCGCGCCCGCCGGAATGACGAGTGAGCTCGGTCCTGAGAGTTGCTGGGGGTTCGCGTAGTTCAAGTAAACCGTCAAGTCGGCCTCGGGAACCAAATTCGTAGAGACCGTAAAGCCCAACGTGTCGCCTTCCGTGATTTCGGCTGCCGCGAGGGCCACCGACAACTGCGGGGTCTCGTCCTCGACGATGGTCCAGGTCAGGTCGTCGGATCCATAACCCGCAGCCGAAGCGGTGGCGACGGCCGTGGCATTGCCTACGAGCAGGGCATCGTCGATGGCCGTGAAGGTCACGCTGCGCGTGGACGAATTCACGGGGAAATAGACCGTGGCCGGGTGGTTGAGTTCACCGGCTGGGGCCGCAGACAACGCCACCGTGAGCGGCGTGCTGACGGATCCACTGCGGTGCAATTGGACGGTCTTTGAGGCGCCTTCGTTGACGGTTTGGGTGGCAACCGACCACGTGAGGGCGCCGCCCACCGTCCACGCCTCGGCTTCGACGGCGCGGTTGTTGGTTGCATTCGCCAAGTATTCCACCGCGCCCGCTGGGGCGATGAGTTCCACGCCAAACCGCCCGAAGCCACCGACTCCCAAGGGGTCGGGCAACGTCACTTGGCGGCTGCGGGATTCGGCATCGCCGGCGGCCACCTCCGTGCCCGTCCAGGTGCCCAACTCGAATTCGATGGTCTCGGACTCGTTCGTGACGAACAGGCGTTCCGTCCATCCGGCCGCGAGGGCGCTGAAGCCCACGTTCCCCACCTGGTACATGACGGTGGCCGCGGCTCCGGGCAAGTACGAATCGGCATCGCCCTGAACGTCCGTCACTTCCGCATCGCCCGGTGCACCCGCGCAATCTTCGGTCCACTGCAGCGCTACGATCTGCGATGCCTCCAAGGTGCCGCTGTACAGGCTATCGCCTTGGAGCAGGGTCCAAGCAACCCCGACTGCGTTTGCGTTGGGAAGTTGGACGCCTTGGCAAGACGTGGCAATGCACGTCGAGCTGCCGAGTGAACCGAATCCGGTCAAGGTTTCCACCACGTCTCCATTCACGTCGATGACCTCAACGGAAGAAGAATAAGCCGTGGTCAATGGCTGGTATGTGAAGCACCCACCGAAGCAGCACGAACCGTCTTCGTCCGTGGCCTCTGCGTCGTAATTGCACGCGGTCGGATCCATGCAACCGGGCACTTCCACGCAATCGGGCACCCCATCGCCGTCGGTGTCCACCTCGGGCCCGTTGCACACCCCGCAGACGCTGTAAGCGCCGACGCAGGGATCCACGTCATCGCACACGCCGTCTTCGTCCACGTCCGCAAAGCAGCCGGAACAGTCCCCACCGGGGGGCGGGAACGCGCACGAACCGTCGTCGAGCACGGCCGCATCGTCGTAATTGCATGCGGTGTCATCCGTGCATCCTTCCACGCAGACCACGTTCGCCACCAACACGGCGGAACTCGCACTGCCGCAGGCATTGGACGCGACCACTTGGATGCTCAATGCACCCGTTGAATCTGCAGGCACCGTGAGGGTGGCCGAGTTTCCGTCCGCCTCCCACGTACCGAAGGTGCTGGCCCACGCGTAGGTCCAGTCGTCGTCTCCTGCGATGGTGAAGGGGGTGCCGCCGAGTTCAGAACAAATCGACGCATTGCCCGCAATTCCTGATGCGAAGCTGGGCACATCGTCCAAGGTGACTTCGACGGTGGCGGGGTAGCTCGAACATCCGCTCAGGGACCGCGCTTGGACGGCATAAGTGCCCGCTTGAGGAACCGCCTCGAAGAGGGAGTCCCCCTCGAACAAGGTGCCGTTGGGCCGCGTCCACACGTGGATCACGTCCGCGACGGCGGGCACTCCGAGGACCAGCGTCGCATTCGAGCAGGCCGTGAGGGCGTCCACCGCGAGCACTGGAGCATCCGGCGCGTCGCAGACGAACAGTTCAGTCGTTTCCGTGGCGCCCCACTTGCCGTTGGCGGCTTGGAAGCGGATGCTGAGCAGAACGGTTCCGCCCAGCACGTCCGTCGGTCCGTCAATTTCGAGGTCTTCGATTGCAACCTGAACGCCGGGAGTCATGGGAATCGGCGTGCCCGATCCGGCTCCGGGGTCCGCGTCGTAGAAGTATTCCGCCGCCACCAACCCGGAAGTCGGTTCCACTGGCGCGGGGGCGAAGAAGGGGATGAACTGTGCGAATCCCCACAGTCCGTCGGAAGTACGGGAGCGCACGCCCAACCGGTGCAGTCCGGGGGACAGCGAATCGAGGTCCAAATCGCCGATGGTCCAACCACCTGACGACGGGATGCTGGGCCATGGCGTGCCGTATCCGGTGCCCGGATCCTCGTCAAGGAAGTATTCGAGTGCGAGGAAGGTTGCTGCGCTCAGGTCTTCGATGCTGAAGTCGACCGAGGCGGAGCAGGCGCCGTTGGATACCACCACCGAATGGTCACCCAGAGCGAGGTCTGAGGTGAATGGGGTGGTGCTGCCGTCCGACCAGAGGTAGGTCAGGCCGGCGGAGTTGACGGTGCTGGGGAAGATGAGTTGGGCCGTGCCGTCGCCTGTCGTCACTTCGAAGGACGGCAGGGGGTTGAGGGCGACGGAGAGGGCTTGGGTGAAGGCGATTTGGCCTGTGGCATCCATGAAATTGCACTGGAACCAGCCCGCTTCGTGTGCCACCAACGTGTCGCCCACCAAGCCGTTGTTCCAAACGTAATTGGAGCCACCCGCCGGCGCAATGAGCATTACGGAATCCCCGCCACACAACTGGAGATCGCCCACCACGAGCAAGGGCAACTCGGTCGCGCTTGAGGTTGGGAACAGCACCTGTTGGGCTGAAGCAGCGCAGCCGCCGCCGTTGTCCACGGTGAGGGTCACGACCACCGGTTGGTCAGCATTGGCGAACGTATAGATGGTGTCTGGCGCGGACGCATCGGGCACCTCGTCCATGTTGAAATCCCAAGCGAACGTGCAGGAATCGAGGAGGTTCGTGCTCGTGCTGGCGAATTGGACTTCGTTGCCATCCACGGCGGTGATGAAGTCCACCTCGGGCATGGCGCACGTCGGTGCGAAGATTTCAAAGGTGCGGGATTGCGTGAAGGACCAGCCACTCGACAAGCCGCGCGACCGCAATTGAACGGTGTGCGTCCCGATGGGGAGTCCTTCCACGGGAACGTCTTTCCACGCCACGGCGAGGACTCCGGGCTCCAACTGCAAGGGGGTGCCTTGGCTGGCGCCCGGGTCGGCACCGATGAAGTACTCCGCTTCTACGATGGCGTCCAGTTGCGGTTCCTCGGGAAGGAGCGGCTCGACGACCACAAATGCAAGGCGCTCGGGGGCACTCCACAGGCCCAAGGTTCCGCGGACGCGCATGTACGCGTGGTGCATCCCAGGGGCAAGATTGCCCACGGGCACTTCATAGTCCCCAAACCCACCCGCGTCGAACGGCACCGTGTAGCCGTTTCCCGGTCCCGGATCGGTATCGAAGAACACTTCGGCAAGCTCCAACACGTCCTGCTCAGGAGCAGGGTAGGGCTGGTGGTACGCGTAGAATTGGGCATGAGACCAGCCCGTGGCCGCCGAATGCGCGCGAACGCCGAGGCGGTGAATGCCCGGCGTCAAACCCGACACGTCGAGTTCCACCACGCCCGAAACGGGATCCGTCGCCGCCAAGTCCAGCGGCAGGCCGTTGCCGGCCCCGGGGTCTTCGTCCCAGAAGTGCTCGAGCGTCAAGCCGTCGGTGCCCTCGCTGGCCACAGGAACCACCACTTCAAGCTCCGCGCTGCAGAACTGTGAGGTGAGGGTGGCCGTGTACGTGCCTGCGCTCAGGCCGGTCAACACCGCAGCCGTCGGCCCGTGAGCCCAGGCGATGTCCACGTCGTTGGCGAGCGGCGGAAATTCGAGCTCGATGCTGCCGTTGGTGCCACCGGATGCATAGGCGATGGCGGTCGGCAGGTCGATGGCATCGGTGGTGAGGGTGAGGGGGGAGGTGATGGCGGTTTGGCCTGCAGCATTCGTGAACGCGCATTGGTAAATCCCCGGTTGGGTAACGGCCAAAACCGCGCCCTCTACGCCCACATTCCACACGTGCCCCGTGCCCGCCGGCGCCTCCAAGAACGTCGTGTCGCCCGCGCACAGCCACAGGTTGCCGACCACCGTCGCCTCCGCGAACACGTCGGTTCCGAAGTCCACCACCGCGATGTCGCTCGCCGCGCAAGCGTCGTCCACCGAGGCCGTATGCGCCACGAGGAAGGGCACCTCGCTGGCAACGGCCCAGCTCGCGACCGCGCCCACGGTGTCCACCACGCCATCGGAACCGAGGTCCCAAGCGTGCAACAGCGTGTCCGAAGCGGCGGCGGTGAAGGTCACTTGGTCGCCATAGGCCGCCCAAGTGAAGGACGGATCCGGCGCCGTGCAGGAGTCCGCTTCCACCGTGAATTCCATGGGTTGCGCCATGGACCAGCGTCCGAGGAAGTCCGCCGTGCGCACCATGATGCGGTGCGTTCCCGGCACGAGGTCGCCGATGGGGAAGCCCCCAAAGGCCTGCGCCGAATCGCCGGGCAGCAGTTCGAGCGGATGCCCGTTGCCGGGGCCCGGATCCACGTCGCCGACGAAGCACTCCGCCGCCGCGATGGGCGCGAAGGCTGGGACGGCTGGGATCGCTGGCTCGATGATTTGGAACGGCTGGCGCACGGCCGCGGACCAAAACCCGCGGTCATCCTGCACCCGCACGTACAAGTGGTGCAAGCCCGGTTCCAACGCCTCCGCCACGGCCCACTCCCAAGAAGCGGACGACCAAGTCGAGTCGAGCGTTCCCAGGTCGTGGCCCATCCCCGGCCCAGGATCGACGTCAAGAAAGGCCTCTGCGCGCGCCAATCCCGCCTGAGCGGGCGGCGTGTCCAAAACGTAGTAAAGCTGCCAATGCGCGAATCCCCATCGACCAAGGCCGTCTCTCGCCCGCACGCCGAGCCGGTGGACGCCGGGGCTCAACCCCGAATCGTCCACGATTGCCGCGCCCGTCGAGGAATCCCAGTCCAACGCCATCCCGGCTCCGGCCCCAGGGTCTTCGTCCCAAAACGCCTCCAATTCCAAGCCGGTGCTGGCAGGCACATAGCCCACCACCGCGGAATCCGTCCACACGCAGCCCGCCGCTGTCGTCGTGGTCAAGGTGTACGTTCCGGCTGCCAAGCCATAGCGGTCCTGGGCGGTCGAGCCGTCGCTCCACAAGGAGGTGAAGCCCACGGAGCCGTCGGGTACGAAGGACACGCCGCCGGCGATGAGCCCTTCCACCTCGGGCGAGGTCGTGAAGGTGCCGCTGGCCACGGGATTGAATCCGTCCCACGGCTCGGAGAGCAAGGTTTCGCCGGTGGTGCCGTCGGTCCAAACGTACCGGTACGGCCCGCCGCCTGTCACCACCAAAGTGTCCGAGGTCGAACCGTCCTCCCAGGTCACGCCCGTCTCTGCCGCCGTCAGCGTCACGGGGCTGCCTTCGCAAGGCAGTCCGGTGGCCGTGGGGGCGGAGAGGGGCGCGGTTTGGAACACCCCACCGCACACGGTGTGGGCGTTCGCAGCGCCGGTGCCTGAGGCCGTCCAGCCCCACCAGATTTGGTCCCCCTCCGGAAACGCGTCCGGGGAGAGGAACTGCTCCAGCACGTTCTCGCCATCCCAGTGGACGACGAACGCAGAATCCGCCAAGCGCCACGTGATGCCGAGGGTGTGCAACGCCCCATCTTCAATGTTCCCGAGGGAAACGGTCGAAGACAGCGGCGTCAAACTTCCGCCTGAAACCAGGCTCATCGCATCGTTGCTCCCGCCGTAGGTGTCGAAGGCCAAACCCAATGAAGCCTCCAATCCCACGTATCCCAGCCCGCTCCCCGCCGCACCCAGCGCCTCGGCGCCTTGCGACTGGAGTGCGAACACCATGCCTTCGCCCCCGGCGGCGTTCGAGCCGAGGGAGATGGATCCCGTCCAATGGAATCCCGCATGCACGTCAATCTCGGCGGGCATCCAGCAAGCGCCGGTGCCGCCTTCGGGCGGGGTAAGCTGTACACAGGATTCCTCCACGGTGGCCGAACCCACTGCCGTCCCCGTCGCATCCTGTGCAACGACCGCAGTGCTCCAGCACCCTAAAAGGCACCAAACCCATGCACGCCCCCACCCTTTCCTTGAAAAGGGGTTGCGCATTTTCATGGTCACTTCGATCAATCGCGGCTCGTGGCCTCGATGCTGATTTGGAGGGTGCCTCCTGCTTGGACCGCAGTGGTGGGCAGGTTGACGGAAAGGACTTCCGGGGTGGCCGGGTGGTGCTTCAAGTTGCCGTCAACGGGGAAGCTGCCGCCGGTCAACCCGATGTCGGTTCCCAAGGTGCCCGCACCCGCCGCGGGCGATCCGGCTTCGAGGTTGAAATTGTGGTCCCAGCTGAAGTTGCCCCCTGCTGGCGGGTAGTTGACGAACTGCGGATCCACGTCGACGAGGTTGCCTTGGCCCTGGTTGCCCGCGGGCGGCATGGCGTTCGCGCTGCCGTTGTAGAACGTCAGGTTGTTGTTGAAGACGGAGTTCGTGGTGCCCGTGGGGTGGTAGCCGTAGAAGATGTTGTTTTCGAAAATCATCTCCTGCATTCCATCGAAGTTGTTGGATCCCGATCGGTTTACGAACAGGTTATTGCGGAAGATAATTTGGCCGTCGGCGTCTCGATTTCCGCCGTATTCATCAAAGTAGAATCCTTCATTGAACACGCTGTTCTCGAAGACCAAGTTTTCTAATTGGCCTAGAGTATAATAGCCGAGTGTGATTCGATTTGTGATAAAGCAGTTCTCGAAACGAATGTTTTTTTCGTCATAGAC
>CAYMHW010000054.1:0-15332 GCA_964390365.1 uncultured Comamonadaceae bacterium
GATTGAGGATGCTGAACCAGCTTCCGCCTGTGTAGGAACCTGTGGTGTTGATGTCACCGCCGGCTGCAAATGATGCAAATTCACTCTCCAACCCCGCGTCTTGAGCTCCTGAATTCACGCCTGGGCCTCCCCCGATGGTCAACCAACTGTCGTACTCCAAATCGGGGAAAGGGCCGAAAAACATCGGGTTCACCCCTATGGCGTAAACACCTGTGGCATACGGGGATTGGTAAAAATCTCTGGTGGTGCTGATCAGAAGAGGGGGGTCATCATAGATGCTCTCTGTGGCATATACAGCGGAAACATAATCCCCGGGTGCATCGAAACTCGCATATACGCGGTAGGTAACTCCGTATTCGGTTTCCGCTATCGTCTCCCCGACAAGGCTCGAGAATTGAGCATTCACGTGGGACGGAAACAAAAAGCCGCAGGCGACGATGACAAAAGAAAAGAGAAGAAATCGCATCATTGTTTGAAATTACACCGAGTTCAAGTGAATAACAATAGATTCCTACGACAAAAGCTCAAATTAGTTTCCTCAAATCGACTTTCTTTTCTCCAAATGCACTTCTCTTGCATTGTTGTATTTGCAAAAAACGACAAAGCACCCCTCGTGGGGTGCTTTGTCGTTGTTCGCTTTTGTAGCGGGAGGGGGGCTCGAACCCCCGACCTCAGGATTATGAATCCTGCGCTCTAACCAGCTGAGCTATCCCGCCGTAAAGCGGGTGCAAATATAATGCGACTGCCACGCGCCGCGCCTTCGCCACAGACTTTTTTTATTCATTCGGACTTGATTCCTCGAAGAAGCGAGTTTTGACCTATCTTGTAACCTGACGATGGAAAAGCAAAAGTACCAAATCGAATTCCCTGTAAACTCCTCCAAAGGTGTGCTTTTCAATGCCTTCAGCACACCCAGCGGCTTGGCGGAATGGTTTTGCGATGACGTGAACATCAAACGGGATGTGCACACGTTCGTTTGGGAGGGAAGCGAGGAATCGGCGCGACTCATCACGAAGAAGCGGGATGAATTTGCGAAGTTCCGTTGGCTCGAGGACGAGGAAAATGGGGATTCAACGTATTTCGAATTTCGCATCAAGGTGGACGGTTTGACGGGAGATACCGCACTCGTCATCACCGATTTTGCAGAAGAGGATGAAATCGACGAGGGCAAGGAATTGTGGGAAGCCCAAGTGGAAAAACTGAAACGCGTCCTCGGAGCCTGAACCCGCGAATGCTCAAGCGTAGCGCTCCATGAATGGAGCCAGGAGCTCCTTGAATTCTTTGGTTCGTTCGGGAACAGAACCTGGCACGAACGCAGATTCCTCAACGTATAAAACCGAATCGGAACAGGTTTTCGGGGGCGTTTTCTGCCATTCGATGAGTTGGCGCTCGCAAGCATGTTGCGGGGTGCCATGAACCTTTAACCTCCGGCTGGCGAACCAACCGGCTGATTGAGCGGCGGCGTTCAAATCGTCGAGGCGTTCGGTCGGCCACACCACGCTGAAACGGGTGGTCGGATGGGCGATGGCATGGAGCGCGGCGAACAGTCCTTCGATGGGCAGGGAGTCATCGTGCCGTGCGAGGTTTCTTGCGGGTTGGGGCGATTTGGGTTTGTCCCGGAAAAAAGGAGGATTGCACACCACGCAGTCCCACGACTCGCGTTGATTGCGGCTCCAAGCCATAAAATCCGACTCCACCAATTCGATGCGGTCGCGAAACGGGCTGTCGCAAACGTTTTCCCGCGCTTGCGCAGCCGCGGAAGGCTCCAATTCCACAGCGGTCACGGTGGCTTCGGGGAAGCGTTGGGCCATCATCAAGGCCACCAACCCGGATCCGGTTCCAATGTCCAGTATCCGCTTCGGATTGTCCCTTCCCGCCCACGCGCCCAGGAGCAGCCCATCGTTGCCGACTTTCATGGCGCAGCGATCGTCCCGAACGGTGAAATGGCGGAAGGTGACGACGCGGTTCGTGGACTTGCCCATCGCAACTCAGTCTCTGCGGTTCTGCCAAGTCTCGTAGTCCGGGAAGTCACGGGGGCGGTCGCCGGGATCGGTGGTCAGCGGCTGCACTTCGCGGAGGCTCGCGTGCATTTCGGCTGGAAGGCTTCGGTAGAGGGCGGTTCCTTCTTTTTTGTGGGCCAGCATGGCGTCGCTGACTTGGCCCTTGATTTGGGCTGGATTGCCTAAAACCAAACTCCGCGGCTCCCACACGCTCTTCGCCTTCAAAAACGACAGCGCCCCGACAATGCACCCATCCCCCACGATCACATCGTCCATCAGCACCGCGTGCATGCCCACGAGCACGTCGGCCCCTACTCGCGCGCCGTGAACAATCGCCCCATGCCCGATGTGCGCCTCCTCGCCAAAACGCACCGTCGTTCCTGGAAACATGTGCACCACGCAGTTCTCCTGAATGTTGCAACCGTCCGCGACTTCGATGGCTCCCCAATCCCCGCGCAACACCGCGCCCGGCCCGATGTAACACGACTTTCCAATGGTCACGTGCCCAATGACGACCGCCAAGGGATGCACATAAGAAGTGGGGTCCACCACCGGGACCATGCCCTTGAAAGACTGGATCATGGCGCCTCGCGTTCCAAGACCACGGCGTACCCCTGCCCCACTCCGATGCAAAGGGTGACGAGGGCGTAGCGTTTATTCGACCGCTGCAGTTCGCGAGCCGCTGAGAGCAGAATCCGCCCTC
Source organism: uncultured Comamonadaceae bacterium (assembly GCA_964390365.1). Taxonomy (GTDB): domain Bacteria; phylum Bacteroidota; class Bacteroidia; order Flavobacteriales_D; family Sanyastnellaceae; genus JALQTD01. The sequence continues at coordinate 2,704 of CAYMHW010000054.1, forward strand.
CGGTCATTCCCAATGGATGGCCCAGGGCTATGGCCCCGCCGTGCGGGTTGATGCGCGGGTCGTCGTCTGCGAGGCCCCAAGCTCGGATGCAGGCCAACGCCTGCGCGGCGAAGGCCTCGTTCAATTCAATGACGTCCATGTCGGCGAGCGTCAATTCAGCGCGTTCCAGCGCTCGGTTCGAGGCCTCGACCGGTCCGATGCCCATGATGCGCGGCTCCACTCCCACCACAGCGCTGCTGACGATGCGCGCCAAAGGCGTCCATCCGTGCTGCTGGACCGCGGTTCCGTTTGCCACCAGGAGCGCCACCGCCCCATCGTTCAAGCCGGAGGCGTTGCCCGCAGTGACCGTCCCCCCTTCTTTTCGGAACGCCGGGCGCAACTTCGCCAAGCCGTCCACCGTGGTTTGGGGTTTGCAGAACTCATCGGATTCGATGACGAGGTCGTCCTGCTTTCGGCGCGGAATCCGGACCGGCACGCATTCCTCTGCGCGGATGCGCTCCGAGGCCGCTGCCTTTTGCTGTGACCACGCGGCGAAGCGGTCTTGGTCTTCGCGGCTGATGCCGTAAAGGTCGACCAGGTTTTCGGCCGTCTCCCCCATGCCATCCACGCCGTACTGTGCAGCCATCGCCGGGTTCACAAACCGCCAACCAAAGGTCGTATCGAACAGTTGGGCATCGCGCCCGAAGGCCGCCGAGGGCTTGCTCATCACCAACGGGGCTCGCGTCATGTGCTCCACGCCCCCCGTCAGGACGACGTCCGCATCGCCCTGCGCCACCATGCGCGCGCCGTTCACCGTGGCTGCGAGTCCGGAAGCGCACAACCGGTTCACGGTTTCGCCCGGAACGGAGTGCGGAATGCCGGCCAACAGGCTCGCCATCCGCGCCACGTTGCGGTTGTCCTCTCCCGCTTGGTTCGCACACCCCAACAAGACATCGCCCAACTGCGCAGCATCGAACTCCGGATGCCGTTCCAACAAGGCGCGCATGGCCCACGCTGCCAAGTCATCCGCGCGAATGCCCGAAAGTCCCCCTCCCAAATTTCCAATGGGTGTTCGCACCCCGTCGACGATGAACGCATCCATGCTCGCTTAATTTTTGCTGCCAAAGATAGCCCGCACGCCATGGTTCCGTTGCAAATTTGCCACATGCGCATGGCCATCCCTTCCACGTTCCCGCCCTTCCGTGGGGGCATTTCTCAATTCAATGAGGCGCTCAAATCGGCACTCGAGGCGGCGGGTCACGAGGTGGTGGTGATCACTTGGACGCGACAGTACCCTCAGCTGTTGTTTCCGGGAAAGCAGCAAATCGACCCTGAATTGCCCGCTCCGTACGAGGCGGGATTGGATTCCATGCGGCCGTCCACGTGGCGGAAGGTGGGCAAGGAATTGGCGCGGAGGGAGGTGGACTGCGTGGTCGTGCCGTTTTGGCATGCGGCGTTGGCCCCCGCACTGGCCGGTACCGTTCGCGCTTGGAAGAAGCACTCCAAATCACCCGAGCCGCGTGCAATTGGGCTCGTGCACAACGCCGGCAGCCACGATGCTTCGTGGTGGGATGCTGCGTTGACCCGCAGGTTCTTGCGTTCCGTGGACGTGGCTTGGACGTTGAGCGAAGAAGTTACGGAGCGTTTGGGGGAGCTGCAGCCGGATTTGGCCTGCCAAACCTTGTTTCATCCCCTCTACGACCACTTCCCCGACCTGATGCCCGCCGAGGAAGCCAAGACCAAGCTGCACCTTCCAACTTCTGCCCGCGTGCTGCTGTACTTCGGGCTCATTCGGCCCTATAAGGGGCTGGAAGTGCTGCTTGAGGCGTTCAGCCGCTTGGAAAGTTCGCCGGATCACCCGCTCCATTTGCTGATTGCGGGGGAGTGTTATGGGGATTGGGAACCGTACGAGCGGCTCATCGAATCCAATCCAGCGCGCGGGCGGATTCAAACGCACGAGCGGTTCATATCCGACCGCGAGGTCGGGCTTTTCTTCGGGGCAGCTGACGCCGTCGCTTTGCCCTACCGCCGGGCGTCCCAAAGCGGCGTCACCGCAGTGGCGCTGCATTATGGCAAGCCGATTGTGGCGTCCGACGTGGGGGGCTTGGCCGAGTACATCCTTCCAGGCCAAACCGGAGAACTGGCCTCCCCGAACGATGCAGAATCCTTGGCGGAAGCCCTTCGCCGCGCCCTCCGTCAAACCTATCCTGAATCCGCATTTGACGCCGCTCGAGAGCGGTTCTCATGGACGGCATTTGTGGATCAGGCGATGCAGGGTCCGCGTTAAAACGGAGGCTCGAGCAACGGATCGAACACGTACCGCTGCAGCAACACGATTTCTCCCCGAAAGCGACCGTACATCCGCGCTCCATCGTGAGGCATGAGGTCCCCGTTTTCATCGTACAGGTCCTCAATGGGTTCCTTCCAGAGCAGGTCGATGGAGATCGGTTCGGTTTGGCCTTTCCCCCACGCGCGCAAGGTAAAATCAGCCGGCTTCACGGACAGTTCCTGCCATCCAGCGGAATCCAAGTGGTGATTGTACGTCTCGAGGTGGACCTTGCGAAAGCGGAGGAAATGGTCCTGCCACGCCACCGTATCGGCCACGGCTCGGCGCTTGCCATCTTCCCCCCACAACGAGAGCACTCCGTCCGTGGCCACTTCCATCGCATAGGAAGGGTACGCTTCATCGTGGGATTCCACCTCCACCCGATGCAAGGTACGGCCCGGAAAGTCGAAGATGCCCGTGTACCGCCACTCGCGCTCATCGGTGAAGAAACGCGTGCTCAAAAAGCCCGTGAATCCCTCCATGTGCACGATGTAGGGATCCTTTGCCATGCCATTTGGGGTCGCCAACACCATGTGCGTCCCGGTGTGGTCGGCCGTGGGCGTGCCGATGTACCACGTTTTCACGGGATCCGGTCCGTCCGTGTAGATTTCCACCTTCTTTCCGCGGGCGGCGAGCAACTTGACCACTTGTTCGCGCTGGGCCTCCGGAACGGGCGACTTCACACGAGCACGAAGGAACGTCTTGAGCACCAAATCCACCGCGTCCTTTCTCGCCCAATGCTCTTCATTGAGCAGCCAATAGCGCTCCCCCGCAACGCGCTCGAGGTCCGCCTCTCCCCCATCGCGGTCGGCAATGAAAATGCGGCTGACGGCTGCCGTGTCCTCCACGGCGAAGGCCACGGACTCCTCTTCGCCCAAGTTTCCCGACGTCCGGTTCATGTACCAATTCGCGCCAGCCACCAATCCGGTGAGCAGCAACAACAAGTAGAACAAACGCAAATTGCGGTGCATCGACCGCTGGGGTTGAGTGGCTTCCATGGAATCAGTTGACGTTTCGGCTGTAACGGCGGCGGCGCAAAGCGATGAACACCCGGCCCAACAGGAAGACGAGCAGCAGCGGCAACGCCACAGCCAAACCCTGCCAAGTCATTCGCTGTGTGCGGATGCGCTCGCGGTCCAATGGGCGCAAGTCAATGGTCCGCGACCGCACGGAAATCGCGGCCTGCTCGTCGAGCAAGTAGCTGATGGCATTCAAGAGGAACTCCTTGTTGTCGTAGACGACCTGCTTCGCGTAGCGATCGAATCCGAGGGGCACGATTTGGGGGCGGCCTTGGCCGTCCACGACCACCTTGTTGCGGGCGATGTCCCCGTCACCGATGACCACCTGCGCCGTTCGAACCGACCGCTCGCGGAATGCGAACTCGGGATCCGTTCGCAGCACTTCGGGAATGCGGTCGCTGAACGCGCTCTGGAACTCCCCTTCCAACAAGAGCGCGAACGGCTGGTTGGGCACGTTGTTCGAATTGAAGTAATCCGGTGGCAGTTCAACGATGCTGCTCGAAACGCGCACCGGCGCTTTGTACTCCCGGGCCCGCTCGGATGAGGCGAGCAGCACGGTCTTTTTCACGTCGCCTTCGCCTCCAACAGGGTCCACGCGCGACACGAAGTCAAAGTGAATGGGATCGAGGTTGGTGGTGATGGGGTGGCCAATGCCTTGGGGAAGCGCAATCGGCGCGAAGTACCAAGAGAACATTTCGTACTGGCGTTGGTCGCCGTTGGGCCCCGCATCGAGGACAATGGGCGCGCACTGCGGATCGATGACGAGGTTGCGATTGAGCCGCGCACCATAGGTGTAAAGCAGGTCGTACAGGCCCAAATCCCGCGTCACCCCCTGCGTGACTTGATTCGCCGCCAAGCTGTCCAAATCGGTCTGAATCGGATCCACGAGCCAGAGCACCCGCCCACCGTTCATCACGAACTGATCGATGAGCAGTTGGTCTTTGCTGTCCATCATGGAGTCGGGCTTCGCGACCACCAGCAAGTCGAAGCGGTTGCGCCGATGGGCCATGCCCTCCAACTTTTCGCTGAGCACGTGGATTTTCCCGTTCAACTTGACGCGTGTCACGTCGTAATCCTCCTCCAGCGACCGGGTCAAATCCGCCACTTCCAACTCGTTCAATTCCCGATGCCCCTCAAGGAACGCGATTTGCGGACGCTCCTTCCGCGCCGCGCGCCGCAAGGCGGAAACCAACTCGTACTCGATGGCGTTGATCGAGCCCTGCATCATCATTTCAGTGGGCTCAGGGAGGTCGCTTTTGAAGAACTGGATGGGCAGGCTTTGGCCATTGAAATTCAAGACCGCGGCAGGCCAAACCACTTTGAAGGCCTTCACCCCTTGTTCCTGGTATGAGATGCGGGTAAAGCGCAGGCCGCGCTCGTAGAGGGTTTGTTCGTTTTGGCCGATGGTTTGCGGATCATCGATGGCGTAAATGTCCTCAAAGACAAACCGGAATCGCCCCCCGCTCGCATTGCTGAATTCCTCAAATTTCTGCTCCAGCGCCCGCTCCAAGCGCTTCCACGTCGCCGGAAACTCCCCCGTCAAATAGCACGTCACCAACACATCATCCTCCAGCGAAGACAGCAATTCCTCGGTGGCTTCCGTCAAGCTGTAACGTTGCTCCGCCGTCCAATCAAACCGCCAATTGAGCACGCCCAATCCCCACCACGCGACCGTCAGCATCGCCGTCACCAAGACGAAATGCACCCCGTCCACCCGAGGCCGCTCCAACCGGGCCCGCAACGCCCACCGCGCCCCCACCAAGCACACCCCGATGAACCACGCGAAGTACCCCACGTCGGCTAGCTCGACCAAGCCCCGGCCCAAGCTCCGGAAATGCGCTTCCATGCCCAGCCGAGAAAACGCGTGATCCCACGAACCCATGAGGTCGTACGTGCCCAGCGCCGTGAAGCCGATGTACATGAAGAACGAGACCACGACGGAGTTCAAGAAGGCCACCAAGGGGTTGGTGGTCAGGGCACTCATCAGCAATCCGAGCGCCACGAAGGCGCCACCGAGCAAGGCGAGTCCCAGCGCACTGCCCAACGTCGCGCCCAAGTCGAGGTTCCAAGCCGGTTCACCGAGCAGGCCCACGACCAGCACGTACGCTGACGTCGGGAGCAAGGCGGCGAGCAGCACGGACCAGGCGCCTAGGAATTTGGCCCAAACAATGGCCCCCTCCCCCAACGGGCGCGTCAGAAGCAGTTCCAGCGTACCCGAACGCCGCTCCTCCGCGAGACTCCGCATGGTGATGGCCGGAACGAGGAACATGAACACCCAAGGCGCCCAATCGAACAGCGGATCGAGCGTGGCAATGCCCCCGTCCAATACGTTCCAATCTCCGGGAAACACCCACAAGAACAGTCCCATGATGAGCAAGAAGGCCGCGACGACCACGTACCCCATCAACGAGCTGAAGAAACTCCGAAATTCTTTTGAGATCAATGCGAACATGGTGGTGCGAAATTAACGACCGAGCGCCAGCCTTGTGCATGCGCGTTGTTCACATCGTCCGTGCATAACTCGTCGCGCGGGGCGCCCGAGCAAACAAGCGCTTCGTGGCCGGCCAGACCACGCCGAACAATTCCGAGCGCCGGTAGGCATCCAAATCCGCCGTGCTGCGCCAGCGACTGACTGTGCTGAAGCCCACTTCTTCACTGGCTTCCAGTTCGCGTTCCATCAACACCACGCCACCGCAGCCGGGCCGACCTGCAATGGACTCCCGGTGCTCGGCAAACAGCGCCAGAAACGCCTCGCGTTCGTCGGCGCGGAACACCATGTCCACGATGCGCAAAATCGGATAGTCAGCAGTGGGGGTAACCTCCATCAAGACGTGAATTCGATGCGGATGTCTTGGTCGCGGAACAAACCGAGCAAGGCATCCGCCCCGCCGTTGCCACCCGGCGCGGCTTGGTTGTTCATGGCGAGTTCGAGGTATCCCGCGGCGTTGAACAGCGCCACGCTGTCCCCAATGCCCACGTCGTCGTAATGCCGGTGGACTTTCCGGAAATCCATGCGCGTGGAGCGCATGGGAATCAAGAACGACCGGTCGCCGACGACTTCTTCGAACACCTCCCGCGTGATGTTCGTGACCGCGTTGCCGTAATGGTCGATGTACAAGACGCGGCCGATGAGGGCATCCGGTTCGACGCGCGGCGGGATCCATCCGCCCGGCTCCAACGGCGGAGCCACGCGGCCGAGCAATTCCGGAGCGCCGCCGTTGGCCAAATGCGCCGCTGCAGGCACGAACCATTCGCGCTCCGGGAACGTCGGCAAATGCCGTTCACTCCGGACTTCGGACAAATCGAACGCGAGCAGCGGCTCGCCTTCATCGAACAACAGCCCAAAGGCCTCGTTGTCGGAGCCGAGGAAGTACTGCCGATGGTATTTCACCAACCGCAATGGCCGGTCGCACGCGACCTTTACGCACATCAAATGGATGGTGTCGTCGGGGAATTCGGGCGCGATTTGGCGCAAGTGAAACACCGCTTCCAACGGATCGAATTTGCGCACACTGTGCGTCACGTCCACCACCACAGCTTGCGGCGCACGGCTCAACAGCGCCCCTTTCAATTGGGCGATGTGGGGGCTTCCTTCCCCGTAATCGGATGTCAAGGTCACAATCGGCACAATGCAAAGGTGGGAAACCTATTTTTGCTTTCATATGCAACAGCTCGAGATTTCGCTTGAATCCGTCAATCCGATGGAATTCATGGGCAAGGACGAGGCCAATTGGCGGCAGGTCAAGGCCCATTTTCCCACGCTGAATTTGGTCGCACGCGGCAACTTGATCCGCGCGAAAGGGGCCAAAACCGATTTGGGACGCTTCGAGGAGGTGATGAACTTGCTGATTTGGCACTTGGAGCGGTACCAGCGGATTGACGAGGACGACGTAATGCGTTTGTTGAAGGCGGAAACCGGGGACGTGATGAACCGCGCCCGTCAGGACGACACCATCGTCTACGGCGTCGGCGGAACGCGCATCACGGCTCGGACGCCCAACCAGCACAAGCTCGTCGAAGCCATCCGCACGAACGATTTGGTCTTCGCCATCGGCCCCGCGGGCACCGGAAAGACCTACACCGCGGTGGCGATGGCCGTCGCCGCCCTCAAGGACAAACGCGTCAAGCGCATCGTCCTCACCCGCCCGGCCGTGGAAGCCGGCGAAAACCTCGGCTTCTTGCCCGGGGATTTGAAGGAGAAGCTGGACCCGTATCTGCAGCCGCTGTATGATGCGCTCTTTGACATGCTGCCGCACGACAAGTTGGCGGATCACATGGAGAAGGGCGTCATCGAGGTGGCTCCGTTGGCGTTCATGCGCGGGCGGACGTTGGACAAGGCGTTTGTGATTTTGGATGAAGCCCAAAACACGACCGTGGCCCAAATGAAAATGTTCCTCACCCGGATGGGCCGCGACGCCAAGTTCGTCGTGACGGGCGATGCCTCCCAGGTGGACCTGCCGCGGAAGCAGCAAAGTGGTTTGGCCTACGCCCAACGCGCACTCCGCGCCACGGAAGGCCTGCAATTCATTGCGCTCACGGGCGACGACGTCATCCGCCACCGGCTCGTCCAAGCGGTCATCCAAGCCTTCGAGCACACCGACACGGAAATCGAACGCGAGGAACAAGCCCGGGCCGCCGCCCGACGCGCCGCTCGGAGCGCAAAACCGGGAGCAGACGATGCCCCGAAATCCTGAAGCGCACCCTACCTTTGCGCCTTCGATTCCCGCCATGAACACGCTTTCCTCCACCCAGTTCAACTTCACCGGACAAACCCACGCCTACCACGGCAAGGTGCGCGACATGTACACCTTGGAACACGGCCGCATGGTGGCGGTGGTTTCCGACCGCATCAGCGCGTTCGATGTCATCCTGCCCGAAGGCATCCCCTTCAAGGGCGAGGTGCTCAACCGCATCGCGAGCCACTTCCTCGATGCCGTTTCCGACATCGTCCCGACTTGGAAGCTCGCCACCCCCCACCCTTCGGTGACGATCGGCCACACTTGCGAACCCATCCGCCTGGAGATGGTCATTCGCGGATACTTGACGGGCCACGCGTGGCGCACCTACAAATCGGGCGGCCGCAGCCTCTGCGGGGTCGCCCTGCCGGAAGGCATGCGCGAGCACGACCGGTTCCCCGAGCCCATCATCACCCCCGCAACGAAGGCCGAAGCAGGCCACGACGAAGACATCAGCCGGGAGGACATCCTGAAGCGCGGCATCGTTTCGCCGGAGCTCTACGCCGAACTCGAACGCGTCACGCGCGCCCTGTTCGCGCGGGGCACGGAAATGGCCGCTGCACAGGGGCTGATTTTGGTGGACACGAAGTACGAATTTGGCTTGCGCAATGGCCAGCTCACGCTCATCGACGAAATCCACACCCCGGACAGTTCGCGGTACTTCATCGCGGAAGGTTACGCGGAACGCCAAGCCGCGGGAGAGCCGCAGCGCCAGTTGAGCAAGGAGTTCGTGCGCGAGTGGTTGATGGCCCACGACTTCATGGGCAAGGAAGGCCAAACCGTGCCCCACCTCCCCGACGACTTCATCCGCGTGGTCAGCGGCCGCTACATCGAGCTGTTCGAGCGTGTGACGGGAACGACCTTCGAAGGGCACGAATCCGATGACCCCGCCGGCGATGTCGAGCGGGCGGTGGAAGCGTGGATCGCGGCGAACCCGGCATGAGCAAACGCGAACCCACTTGGCAAGCCGAAGCGCTTGAAGTGGTGCGGGCCTTGCGCGCAGGCGGCGTGGTCCTGACCTCGACGGATACGGTCTGGGGATTGGCGTGCGATGCGACGTTGACGGATGCGGTGGAGCGGATGGCGGCCTTGAAGGGACGCCCTGCGGAAAAGTCGTTCATCGCCTTGGTGGCCGATGACGGGCTGTTCGAGCGCCTCCTCCCCGAGCTTCCTGAGTCCGGGTGGGAACTGATGGAGGCTTCCGACCGCCCCGTTACCGTAGTCGGCCAAGCCGGGCCGCGGCATGGGCTGGCGCCCGGGATGGTGCGTGCAGATGGGTCGCTGGGGGTGCGGCGGGTGGTGGATCCTTATTTGGCCTTCATCCTGCGCGGGGTGAATCGGCCGCTGGCTTCTACGAGCGCGAACTTGAGCGGGGAGGCGAGCGATGGGACGTTCCATTCGGTTCCCGCTGCAATCGTGGAAGCGGTGGACGCTGTTGGGGAGTTTCGACGCGACGGGGTCGGGGGCCCGCCTTCTTGGGTGGTCCAATTCGATGCCGACGGACGCTTCAAGGTCCTGCGCCCGTAGCCCTACCTTTGCAGCCACGCCATGAATTACGCCTCCGAACTTTATTTGCCCGTGTTCCGTGCGGTCGGGAAGATTGCCGATGAACAGGGCATTCGCGCTTTTGCCATTGGCGGATTTGTTCGCGACTTGCTCATCCAGCGCAAGAGCAAGGACATTGACATCGTCTGCGAAGGGAGCGGGATTGAACTCGCTCGGGCGGCTGCAGCTGCGCTGAAAGCCGGGCGGGTTACTGTGTTCAAGACGTATGGAACCGCCATGTTCCGTTGGAACGACCTCGAGATCGAGTTCGTGGGCGCGCGCAAGGAGTCGTATTCTCGTGGAAGCCGGAATCCGGATGTGGAGCCGGGCACCTTGACCGATGACCAAAACCGACGCGACTTCACCATCAACGCCCTCGCCCTTTCCCTCAATCGGGAGACGTTTGGGGATTTGGTGGACCCGTTTGGGGGGTTGAATGACTTGAAGCGGGGCATCATTCGGACGCCGTTGGACCCCGACATCACCTTCTCGGATGACCCGTTGCGGATGCTGCGGGCGGTGCGGTTCGCTACGCAGTTGGGCTTCGAAATCGAGCCCGATTGCTTCGAGGCCATTGCCCGCAACGCGCGCCGACTGGAGATCATCACGCCGGAGCGCATCCACACTGAACTCAACAAGATCATCAGTGCGCCGCGACCTTCCACGGGTTTCAAATTGCTGTTCAAGTCGAAACTGCTCCACGAGTTCTTCCCGGAAATGGTGGCGCTCCAGGGCGTCGAATGGCGAAATGGCATCGGGCACAAGGACAACTTTTACCACACGCTCGAAGTGCTCGACAACGTGGCCGAACACAGCGACAACCTGTGGCTGCGTTGGGCTGCCATCCTGCACGACATTGCGAAACCGCCGACCAAGCGCTTCCACCCGGAGGCCGGCTGGACTTTCCACGGCCACGAGGACCGCGGATCCCGCATGGTGCCCAAGTTGTTCAAGCGACTGAAATTGCCGATGGACCAAAAGATGCGCTTCGTCCAAAAGCTCGTCCTGCTGCACCTCCGCCCCATCGCCCTCACAAAGAATGAAATCACGGACAGCGCCGTGCGGCGGTTGCTCTTCGAAGCCGGTGACGACATCGACGACCTGATGATCTTGTGTCGGGCGGACATCACGTCGAAGAATGAGGCGAAGGTGAAGCGGTATTTGGCCAATTACGACCAGGTCCTCATCAAGCTGCGCGAGGTGGAGGAAAAGGACCACGTGCGCAATTTCCAGCCGCCCGTGAGCGGCGAAGACATCATGCAACTGTTCGACATTCCGCCGAGCCGGCCTGTAGGCGATCTGAAAAACGTCATCAAGGAAGCCATCCTGGACGGCATCATCCCCAACGAACCTCGCGCCGCGCGCGCCCTGTTGCTCGAGCGAGGAACGGCGATGGGATTGCAGGCCGTCATGGACCCCGACGAACTCCCCGACCGTCCGGTCGCGCCTGAAAAGCCGGAACCCGCACCGGCGCAGCCGCGCAAGCGACCGCGCCGACCGCGCAAGCCCGCCTGATCAGCCCTTCCAGCCGTCTTTCAGCGTCACGGCCCGGTTGAACACCGGAGCGCCGGGACGCGCGTGCTTCGAATCGAGGGTGAAGTAACCGAGGCGCGTGAATTGGTACGACACGCCCGTTTCCGCCTCTCCCAAGTACGGCTCCACCTTCGCGCCCTTCAGGACTTCCAAGCTGTCCGGGTTCACGAACTGCATGAAATCCACGTCCGACTTGGCATCCGGAGACGGCTCGCTGAACAGGCGGTCGTACAACCGCACCTCCGCGTCGACCGCGTGGTTCGCCTCGACCCAGTGCAACGTGCCTTTCGCTTTGATGCCCGAAGCATCGCTTCCGCTGCGGCTGTTTTCGAAGTACTTCACATGCACTTCCGTCACCTCGCCCGCGTCGTTCGTCACATGGCCCACGCATTCTACGATGAAGGCGCTCTTGAGTCGCACGATCTTTCCGGGGGCCAAACGGAACCACTTCTTGTTCGCCTCAATCCGGAAATCCTCTTGTTCGATCCAGAGTTCCCGTCCAAACGGAATGGTCCGGGTGCCGCTTTCAGGGTCTTCGGGGTTGATGGTGGTGGGCATCCATTCGATCAAGCCTTCGGGGTAGTTCACGATCACCAGCTTGAGCGGTTTCAGCACGGCCATCGCGCGGGGAGCCACCCGATTCAAGTGATCGCGCAGGGCCCATTCGAGCAGGCTGAAATCGATGACGTTGTTGCGCTTCGCCACGCCCACGCGGTCCGCGAAGTTGCGGATCGACTCGGGCGTGAAGCCCCGGCGGCGCAAGCCGCTGATGGTGGGCATGCGCGGGTCGTCCCACCCGTCCACCACGCCTTCTTCCACGAGGCGCAACAGCTTGCGCTTTGACATGATGGTGTAATTCAAATTCAACCGGGCAAATTCCGTTTGTTCAGAAGGGTAAATGCCGAGTTGCTCAATGAACCAATTGTAGAGCGTCCGGTGATTCTCGAACTCGAGCGAGCACAGGCTGTGCGTGATGTGTTCGATGGAATCGCTTTGGCCGTGAGCGAAATCGTACATCGGGTAGATGCACCACGCGTCGCCCGTCCGGTGATGGTGCGCGTACTTGATGCGGTACATGAGCGGATCGCGCATGAGCATGTTCGGATGCGCCATGTCGATTTTTGCACGGAGGACACGCGCACCTTCGGGGAAGGCACCGGCGCGCATTTGCTCGAAAAGTGCGCGGTTTTCTTCGGGGGAACGATCGCGGAATGGGCTGTGGGTGCCGGGTACGCCGGGTGCTCCTTTCTGGGCTGCGATTTCTTCGGGGGTTTGGTCGTCGACGTAGGCCTTGCCGGCGTCGATGAGCTGGAGCGCCATTTGGTACAGCTCTTCGAAGTAATCGCTCGTGTAGAACTCGCCTCCCTTCCACTCGAAGCCCAGCCACGCGATGTCTTCGCGGATGCTGTTGACGTACTCGGTGTCCTCCTTTTCCGGGTTCGTGTCGTCAAAGCGCAGGTTCGTGACGCCGCCGTATTTCTCGGCCAAACC
>CAYMHW010000055.1:0-15168 GCA_964390365.1 uncultured Comamonadaceae bacterium
GCATCAACTCCCAACTTGTCGACGATGATCGCCGTTACTTTTTCTTGAATCTCAGACATGGCTAAGGATTTCTTTCGGGGCGCAAAGTAACCACAGGAATTACAGACCTTCGACACCTCGGCTGCGCTTTTTTGACTTTTTCAGTCCAAGTAACTGATTTTCAACTGAATTCAACGCAGATTTCGGGCCATTTTTTTCGTTGAATTTGCGGAACGCGGGCGCCCTCGAGGGGGTAGCCAACGGGGAGCAAGAGGTAGGCGCGCTCGTTTGCGGGGCGGTGGAGGATTTGGCCCAAAAAATCCATCGGCGAAGGCGTGTGCGGCAACGTCGCCAACCCCGCCGAATGCAGCGCAGCGATGAGCATCCCCACCGCGATGCCCACCGACTCGTTCACGTAATAACTCGGCTCCTTCCCGCCGTCCGCCGCGAATTCAAACGGCCGCCGGAACACGATGATGAGCGCCGGCGCGTCTTCGATGTGCGGCTTGTTCGCATCCGTTCCGAGGGGGGCCAAATCCCGCAACCACCGGTCCGACATGCGCCCCGCGTAGTTCGCCCGCTCCTCCTCCTCGGCAGCCACCCGAATGCGCCGCTTCAATTCCGGATCGGTAACGAGGCAAAACGTCCAAGGCTGCTTGTTCGCCCCCGACGGCGCCGTGGCCGCGGCGGCGATGCAGTTCCGCACGACGTCGAGCGGAATGGGCTCCGTCGAAAAATCCCGCACCGAACGGCGACGCGCCCAGTGGTCCTTCAGCGCCCGAGCGCGCTCCTGCATTTCCGTGACATCGAACCGCTCAAACTCGAGCGGGATTGAGGGGCCTTCATCGTGTGACATGCCCCGAAGCTAAGGCACATCAGCCGCGTCCCCGCACCCGCTTCATCAACTCCGAAGCGAACACGAAATCCTCCAACTCCGCCGGACCGCCCGCCATCAAGGCATCGCGGTTGCCGTGCCACAAAATCCGCCCCTCGTGCACGAAATGAATCGAATCGCTGGCCTGCATGACGCTGTTCATGTCGTGCGAAACCACCACCGTGGTCATGCCGAACTCCGTCGTGATGTCCTGAATCAAGTCGTCGATGACGATGGCGGTTTGGGGATCCAACCCCGAATTCGGCTCATCGCAAAACAGGTACTTCGGGTTCATGGCAATCGCCCGCGCAATGCCCACCCGCTTCTGCATCCCCCCGGATACCTCCGCGGGGAAGCGGTCCTCGGCCCCCTCGAGCTGCACCCGCCGCAAGCACTCCTCCGCACGGGCGCGGTTCGCTTCCTCCGAATCCCCGCTGAACATCCGAAGCGGGAACATCACGTTCTCCAACACCGTCATCGAATCGAAGAGCGCCGAACCCTGAAACAGCATGCCGATCTCCTGGCGCACCGCTTTCCGCTCCTTGCCGCTCATCGCCGTGAAATTGCGCCCGTCGAAGTGCACGGACCCGCGGTCCGGCTCAATGAGGCCCACGGTGCATTTCGTCATGACGGATTTGCCGCTTCCGCTCCGCCCGATGACGAAGTTCACCTTGCCCGGCTCGAAACGCGCCGAAACGCCTTTCAGCACGCTGTGCCCCCCGAAGGACTTGTGGATGTCGCGAAGTTCAATCAATTCAATGCGAGTTGGGTGATGACCAAATTCGCCACCATGATGAGGACCACGCTCCAAACCACTGCCCGCGTGCTCGCCCGACCCACTTCCAAAGCGCCCCCGGAGGCGTAATATCCGTGGTAGGCTGAAACGCTCGTCATGATGAACCCAAATACCGTGGTCTTGGTCAAGGCATACACCACATCGTACTGCTTGAAGTCGACGCGCATGCCGTATAAGAAGTCCGCGAGGCTGCTCACCCCAGTTGCCACGCCGACCCAAGCGCCGGAACCGATGCCCAGTCCCATGCTCAAAATGACGAGGAAGGGAATGATGAGGACGCCGGCGAGGATTTTCGGAAGGATGAGGAAGCCGGCGCTGTTGATGCCCATGATTTCCAAGGCATCCACCTGTTCGCCCACCCGCATCGAGCCGAGCTGGGAAGCGATGTTCGAACCGACCTTGCCCGCGAGGATGACGGGGATGAGCGTCGGCGAAAACTCGAGGATCATGCTTTGGCGGACGGTGAATCCGATGGTGTAAACGGGGATCCAGCCGGAGACTTGGTGCGCGGTTTGGATGCAAATGACGGCGCCCATGAAGACCGAGAGCAGCGCCACGATGCCGATGGATTGCGTGCCGATGGCCTCCAACTCCGCGAGGAACGACCGGCGGAAAACGCGCCCGCGCTCCGGCATCCGGAAGGTCGCCCGCAACAAATTCACGTACCGCCCGATGTGAAAAATCCACCGCATGGCACGAAGGTACATCCGAAGCGATTGCTGTACCTTCACGGACATGAAGCGATTTCCAACAGCGAGCGTGTGGGCGGTGCTCGCGCTTTTCGTTTTGGGCTGCATGACCAGTGGGTGTGCAAACCAAAAACGCACCCGGGGCTGCGATTGCCCGTCCTACCGGCAACCCTGACGCAAGGCGCGCCGTACCTTTGAACCATGGAGAGTTCCCAACACACGTACGCCGTCATCATGGCCGGTGGGGTGGGCACGCGGTTTTGGCCGATGTCCCGGTCCGCGCGTCCGAAGCAGTTCCTCGACATCCTGGGCACGGGGAGGTCGCTCATTCGCATGACCTATGACCGGTTGAACCAGCGGATCCCGGCCGAACACATCCTCGTCGTGACGCAGGAGCGGTACCGGGCGCAGGTCGCTGAGCACCTGCCGGACTTGCCGGCCGAGAACGTGCTGTGCGAGCCGTTCATGCGGAATACCGCGCCGTGCATTGCGTACGCGAACCATTGGGTTGCGGCGAAGGCGGGGGAGCACGCGGCGGAGGCGGCGTTGGTGGTGGCCCCGGCTGATCACTTGATCTTGGACGAGGCGGGGTTTTTGGGGACGATGGATTTGGCCTTGAACCAAACCCGTTCCACCCAACAACTCGTGACCCTCGGCATCAAGCCGTCGCGCCCCGACACCGGCTACGGCTACATCCAATTCGAGGAAGCGGAAGGCGGCGTCAACGAGCGCATTCGCAGCGTGCGCACCTTCACCGAAAAGCCGAGCCTGAAAATCGCCGAGGAATTCATCGAATCGGGGGATTTTTACTGGAACTCGGGCATCTTCATTTGGAGCTTGGCGAACATCACGGCGGCCTTCGAGGCGCACTTGCCGGACATGCAAGCCCTGTTCACCGAACGCGCCGATGCCTTCGCCACACCCGCTGAAGGGCAGGCGATTGCAGAAATTTATGGCGAGTGCGAGAACATCTCCATCGACTACGGCATCATGGAAAAGGCGGCGAACGTCTCGGTGGTGCTGAGCGATTTCGGTTGGAGCGACCTCGGCACGTGGGCTTCGTTGTACGAAAAGCTGCAGCACGATGACGCGGCGAACGGATCCGCGAACGTGGACCTGAAGGCGACGGAATCGGCGGGCAACGTCGTCGTTGCGGATGGGGCTTCGAAGAAGTTGGTGGCCATTCGCGGGCTGGAGGGCTTCATCGTGGTGGACACGGAGGACGCGTTGTTGATTTGTCCCAAATCCGAGGAGCAGTGGGTCAAATCCCTGGTCACCAACCTGAAACTGGAGCGCGGCGAACCCCTCGTTTGAGGCGCACGCAACGTTTTTCAGGTGGGCCACGTCTTTCGGACACACCATTCAACCCATTTTCGATGAAACACCTTTCCCTTTTCGCCTTGTGTTTAGGCGTTGCTGGGTTCGCAGCAGCTCAGACGTCCTTGGACGCCTCCACTTACCTCGTGGACAATTCCGGCCCCGTTGTGGGCGTCCAGGTGGACTATTCGACCCAAGCCGGCGGGGCGGTGATTTCCGCTTCCGCCGTGACGGATGCCAACGGCATGGCACAGGCGGTGCTGGAACTTCCAGAGGGCACCATGCAGGGCATGCTGGCGGCCAGCTACATGGACTGCGACTCCATGTGGGTCACCCTCGAAACGCCGTATTCAGTGAACGTGATCGGTGGACTCGGCCCCGTGGTCATCACCGGCATTTACTGCACGGGGGACACCACCGGAGGAACGGATTGCACGATGGCGCTTGATGGCGGGTTGACGTTCGCGGGCTCGTACCAGTACATGGTTTCTAACGTTCCGGAGGATGCCACGGTGGGGTGGTCCCTCAATGGAGCGGTGACGGGCGACATGGGGGCGACGAGCCCGGGCTGGTTTTTTGACGCCGAGACGGTGAACGTCGTGTGCGTGGAGGTGATTTCGGCTGCGTGTGGATCGTGGACGGATTGCGTGACCGTTGATTTGACGACGGGTGGAGGTGGTGATCCGGAGTGCGCGATTGCGTTTGCGTTTGGCCAAACCCTCTCCCCCGCCGGCGAACCCATGCCGGGCTCTGTGGACGTTTGGCTCACCGAAGGCGACGATGCGGACAGCTACTTCTGGGACTTCGGCGACGAAGGGTTCAGCCAGGAAATGACGCCGTCCCACACGTACAACGGCAACGGGCCTTACCTCCTTTGCGTGACGGCGGTTTGGAACGATTCGCTCGCATGCACGGCCCAGTTCTGCGACACCTTATCGGTGGACGAAAACGGCGTGATCAACTTCGTGGAGGGCTTCACCATCAACGTGTATGCGAACGCCAACGCGGTGAGCGTCTCCGAAGCATCGACCGAGGCGGCACCGACCTTGTACCCCAATCCCGCAGCCGGCGGTACCGTGCAGTGGTCCGCGCCCGCGGGGACGACGGTCATCGGCGTGGAGGCCTACAACGTGCTTGGAGCGCGCATCGACGCCACCGAAGGCCTGAACCTCAACCGCAGCCAACTCGACGTGAACGGCTGGGCCCCGGGGCTTTATGTGATTCAGTTCAAAACGAATCGCGGAACCCACTCCCAATTGCTGTGGGTGGAGTGATCCCTTGACGGATTACAAAAAAGGCCGGACTCCCGAGGGATTCCGGCCTTTTTTCATTCCATTCTGAATGCTCAGCGGCCCGTCATGTCCGCCGGGACGACCCAAGCGTCGTACTCCTCGGCCGTCAAATAACCCGTAGCCAAAGCCGCCGCCCGCAGCGACGTGCCTTCGGTGTGGGCCTTGTTCGCGATTTCCGCGGCTTTGTAGTAGCCGATTTTCGTGTTCAGCGCCGTGACCAACATGAGGCTGTTCTCCACGAGCTCGTTGATGCGGGCGTGGTTGGGCTCGATGCCGTCCACGCAATGTTCTGCAAACGAAACGCACGCGTCGCCAAGCAACTGAGCCGATTCGAGGATGTTCCGCGCCATCATCGGCTTGAATACGTTGAGCTCGTAATGGCCTTGGGTTCCGCCCACCGTGATGGCCACGTCGTTGCCCATGACTTGGGCACACACCATGGTCATGGCTTCGGCTTGGGTCGGGTTGACCTTACCGGGCATGATGGAGGAGCCGGGCTCGTTCGCGGGGATGAGCAGCTCGCCGATGCCGGAACGCGGTCCGGAGGCCATCATGCGGATGTCGTTCGCGATCTTGTTCAAGGAAACGGCCAACTGCTTGAGCGCCCCGTGCGACTCCACCACCGCATCGTGCGCGGCGAGGGCTTCGAACTTGTTGGGGGCCGTCACAAAGGGATGACCGGTCAACGCAGCAATGTGTTCCGCCACCCGCTCGGAGTAGCCCTCAGGGGTGTTGATGCCGGTGCCCACCGCGGTGCCGCCCAAGGCGAGTTCCGACAAGTGAGCGAGGGTATTCCGGAGGGCGCGCATGCCGTGATCGAGCTGGGCCACGTAGCCGGAAAACTCCTGCCCAAGCGTCAGCGGCGTCGCATCCATCAGGTGCGTGCGGCCGATTTTCACCACGTCTGCAAAGGCCTCCGCTTTGCCAGCAAGCGCATCGCGCAACCGCTGAACGCCGGGCAACGTGGTCTCCACAATGCGCGTGTACGCAGCGATGTGCATGGCCGTTGGGTACGTGTCGTTCGAGGACTGCGATTTGTTCACGTCGTCGTTGGGGTGGACGGGGCGATCGCCTTCGCCGAGCTTGCCCCCCGCGAGAACATGGGCGCGGTTCGCCACCACCTCGTTCACGTTCATGTTCGACTGGGTGCCGGACCCGGTTTGCCAAACCACGAGCGGGAATTGGTCGTCCAACTTCCCGGCCAAAATCTCATCGCACGCCGCCGCAATCAAATCGCGCTTGGAAGCGTCGAGGACCCCGAGGTCCGCGTTCGTCATCGCCGCCGCCTTCTTCAAGTAGGCAAATGCCCGAACGATTTCCATCGGCATCGAACCGGCAGGACCGATGCGGAAGTTGTTGCGGGAGCGTTCGGTTTGGGCGCCCCAGTAGACGTCAGCCGGCACCTGGACTTCGCCAATGGTGTCCTTTTCAATTCGAAATGAATTCATATCGCGTTGGTTTCAATTCAATCTTGCTCCGCCGCAGCGCTCTTGCCCGCCTGCATCAAGAAGGCCTTGAGGAAGCCCTCGATTTCGCCGTTCATCACGGCATCGACGTTGCTCGTCTCGTGGTTTGTCCGCACGTCCTTCACCATCTTGTAAGGCTGCATCACGTAGGAACGAATTTGCGAACCCCACTCGATCTTCTTCTTGCCGGCCTCGATTTCCGCGCGCGCCTCGTTCCGCTTGGCGAGCTCCATTTCGAAGAGCTGGCTTTTCAACAGCTGCATCGCCTTCTCCTTGTTGCCCAGCTGGGAACGGGTTTCTGTGTTGTCAATGATGATGCCGGTGGGGGCGTGCCGGAGGCGGACGCCGGTTTCCACCTTGTTCACGTTTTGGCCTCCAGCGCCGCCCGAACGGAAGGTTTCCCACGTGATGTCCGCCGGATTCACCTCGATTTCGATGCTGTCGTCCACCAGGGGGTAGACGTACACGGAGACGAATGAAGTGTGGCGCCGGGCTTGGCTGTCGAAGGGGCTGATGCGGACCAAACGGTGAACCCCATTCTCCCCCTTGAGCATCCCGAAAGCGAACGGCCCCTCGAACTCCAACGTGACCTGCTTGATGCCGGCCACGTCGCCATCCTGCAGGTCCAACTCCTTGACCTTGAAGCCCGCGCGATCGCCGTACATCCGGTACATCCGCATGAGCATCGCCGCCCAATCGCAGCTTTCCGTTCCGCCCGCGCCCGACGTGATCTGCATGACGGCGTTAAGGTTGTCCTCCTCCGCGCTCAGCATGTTCTTGAACTCGAGCTCGTCCACCGCCGCGGTGGCGGCCTTGAAGGCGGCGTCCACCTCGGACTCTTCCGCCTCACCCGCCTTGGCGAACTCCAAAAGCACCGCGGCGTCTTCCACGGCGGACTCGCAGGACGCGTAGCTCTCCGTCCACGTTTTCAGGGTTCGAATGCGGCGCATCACCGCCTCGGCCTTTTTCGGATCGTTCCAAAAGTCCGGGTCCTGGGTGTGCTTCTCCTCTTCGGCGATCTCCATCAATTTCGCTTCGATTGCCAAATAGCCTTTGAGGTCTTTGACGCGGCCGCGGAGGCCGTTGATTTGGTCCAAGGTGATCATGCCCTGCAAAAGTACTCAACGCAGCGCGTTGCCCCACGGCCTCAATCCGACCGCTCCCAACGCGCCAACGCGGCGAAAATTTGGCTCAAACCGAAGCCGCGTCCGAGCAACCAACGCACCACGCGATCCCGACCTTCGGGCAGTTCGCGCGCCCGGCGGGCCACCAGCCGCTCCAAGCCTTCATCGAAAACCGCATCGCGCTGCGCCGACATGGCCCGTTCAATCAGGGCTGAATCGACCCCTTTCGCCCGCAAGCCCGCCCGAATCTTCGCAGGCCCCCAAGCCTTGTGTTCGGCACGCGCCCTCACGAACGCCTCCGCGAACCGCTCCTCATTCAGGTAATCCTCCTCCACCAGCAGCGCCACAAGCTGCTCCACCTCCTCGGGGGCCACGCCGCGCCGCCGTAACCTTTCCCTCACATCCTGCGTACAGCGTTCCTGTGTAGAACACCATTTGCGCGCCGCATCGGCCTCGTTTTCCTTCATCGAAGTGAAATTGGGACCAAATCACGGGGCGTGCAAGGGATTCTGCGATATTTGTCCCAACATTCCCAAAACCCCCGCCCCCATGCGGTCTGACATTTTGAAACGTATCCAGGACCTCCTTCAGAACGAGGACTTGGAGGCCATCCGGAAGGATGTCCGCAGTGCCATTGAAGACTTCCGCGCGATGAACCACGAGGACATCCGCAACCAACGCGACGCTTGGTCCAAGCGCGAGGAGCGCGATCCCGATGACGTCTTCGAATACGTTCCAGCCCCGGAACAGGAAGCGTTCGACGCGGCTGTTTTGGCCTTCAAAGAACGCGAAAAGGCTTGGCGGCACAAGGTTGCCGAAGAACAGCGCGCGAATTTGGCCAAGAAGGAAGCCATGCTCGACCGCTTGCGGAAAACGATTCAAGAGGAGGAAAACATCGGCGCTGCCTTTGCTGCCTTCCATGCGGTCCGCGAAGAATGGGACCAAGTGGGCGACGTCCCCGGCGACAAGTACAAGGAGATCCACGACACCTACTACCGGTTGCGGGATGACTTCTTCTACAACATCAACATCTACAAGGAGTTACAAGAAAACGACCTCAAGAAGAACCTCGCCGTGAAAGAGGCATTGCTCGAACAAGCGAAGCAGTTGGACGGCATTGAGGACTTGCTTGAGCGCGAGAAGATTGCGCGCAACTTGCAGCGCCAGTGGCTCGACGTTGGGCCTTCTCCGCGCGAGAACTACAAGGAACTCGGCGATGAATTCTTCGGGCTCGTTCGTCCGATTTACGATGCGGTCAAGGAGCACTACGACAGCATCCGGGCGACCCATTCGGAAGCGGCGGAAAAGAAAGCCGCGCTCATCGAAGCGATGCGCGCGCTGGTTGCCGAGGACGTGGAAAACACCCACCCGGCCTGGTCCGAAGCCACCGGCAAGATTTTGGAATTGCAAAAGCAATGGAAGGCGTGCGGTTTCGCCGGCCGGGAAAAGAACGAAGAGTTGTGGACCACGTTCCGCGACTTGGCCGACGTGTTCTTCAAGCGGAAGCAGCTGTTTTACGACCAACTGAAATCGTTGGGCAAGGCAAACCGCGAGAAAAAAGAAGCCCTCATCGCAAAAGCGGAATCGCTGAAAGACAGCACCGATTGGCGGGCGACCACGGATGAGCTCATCGTGCTTCAAAAGCAATGGAAGGAAGTTGGGCCTTGCTCCGCCGGCGAAGAGCAGCGCTTGTGGCGCAAATTCCGCAAGGCGCAAGACACGTTCTTCAAGGCGAAAAAGGCCCAGTTCGCCGATCGCAACGAAACGGAAGCTGCCAACCTCAAGGAAAAGGAAGCGCTCATCGACCGCATCGAACAGTTCGCGTTGTCGGGTGATCGCAAAGCCGACCTCGACCAACTCAAGGCCTTCAGCTCCGAGTGGAACGGCATCGGACACGTGCCGCGCAAGAACCTCGATGCCGTCATGGGCCGGTTCCGCAAGGCGATGGACGAGAAATACGATGGCTTGAGCGCCTTGCGTTCGGAGCGTTCGATCGAACACTACCGGGAGCGGGTGGGGAATTTGGCCTCCAACGATTCGAACCAGCTGCGCCGGGAACAAAACATCCTGCGGGAGAAAATCGATCGTTTGAGCAGCCGCGTGGCGAAGACCGAAGAAAACATCGAGCGGTTCACCGGAAAAGGCGCGGAAGCCATTCGGGAGCAGTACGAAAAGTCCATCCGTGCGGACAAGCGCGAGATCGAGGAAATCAAGGAAAAACTGCGCCTGTTGCGCGACGCTGCCCAAGCGGACTGAATTGATTTCATTTTGAATTGAAAAACCCCGGGAGCTCAGGCTCACCGGGGTTTTTTCAATTTCAGTTGAATTTTACCACTCCTCGTGCTCGCCCGGGAATGGAAAGCAGCGATAGCCCTCTTCGGCCAGCCAATCGAGGTAGCGCGGCAAGGTGGCGAGCATGCGGGGAGCGGCGCGCTCGGAGTCGTGAAAGACCACGATGGCCCCTGGACGCGTGTGGGTGCGGAGGCGGTTGAAGCAGTCGTCCGGGGTTTGGGTCGCGTCCCAATCGCCGCTGAGCACATCCCACATGACGATGCGGGTGTGGCCTTGGAGCGCCTCCGCCTGTTGCCGTGATATGCGGCCGTACGGGGGGCGAAACCACTTGCCGTCGCCCACGAGTTCGCGGCAGCGCACGTAGCTGCGCAGGTAAGCCCAAGTCGTCGTTTCCCAGCCGGATTCGTGCTGGTGCAGGTGGTTGCCGAGGGCGTGCCCGGCAGCGCGCAACTCGATGGCGACGTCGGGGTGGCGCTCGAGGTTTTGGCCGACGCAGAAAAACGTCGCGGGCGCGCGGTGGCGAGCGAGGATGCGCATCACTTCCCGCGTGATTTCCGGGTGCGGACCGTCGTCGAACGTGAGGTAGATCGCGGGCGCCCCGTCGCGGGTGCGTGGGCCGTTCCACGTGAGGTGGCTGGCCACGGCTTTCAAAATGGGGGGGGTCTTCGAGAGGTACACCGGGAGGGGTTTGGCCTGCGCAAGTTAGCGGAATCCAAACAGCGCCCGAGTCCTCATCGGCGCTACCTTTGCGGCCAAAGATCGCAACCCATGGACTACGATTTTCAAGCCATTGAAGCCCGCGCTCAGCGCACCTGGAAAGAACGCGACGCCTATCGGGTGACGGAAAATGCGAATCGGCCGAAGTACTACGTCCTCGACATGTTCCCCTACCCTTCCGGCGCTGGACTGCACGTCGGCCACCCGCTGGGCTACATCGCGAGCGACGTGTTCGCTCGGTACAAGCGCCACCGCGGCTTCAACGTCTTGCACCCCATGGGCTACGACAGCTTCGGCCTCCCTGCCGAGCAGTACGCCATCCAAACCGGCCAGCACCCCGCCGTCACCACCGAAGCGAACATCGCCCGGTACCGCGGCCAGCTCGAACAGCTCGGTTTCAGTTTCGATTGGAACCGCGAAGTGCGGACGAGCGACCCGAGCTACTACAAGTGGACGCAGTGGATTTTCAGCGAGCTCTTCGAATCGTGGTACGACCGCGCCGCGGAACGGGCGCGGCCGATTGCGGAATTGGAGGCGGCGTTCGCGGCGAATGGCACGTTCAGCGTCGAGCCGGCGTGCGAAGCGGATTGGTGGAAGGGGCTGCCGCGGGAGGAGTACCCGTTCTTCGGGGAGCATTTCAGCGGGGACTTCACGGCCACGGATTGGGGGTCGATGACGCCGAAGCAGCAGCGGGGGATTTTGATGCATTTCCGGTTGGCGTACTTGGCTGACAGTGAGGTGAATTGGTGCCCTGCGTTGGGGACCGTGCTCGCGAACGACGAGGTGAAGGATGGGTTGAGCGAGCGGGGCGGACACCCGGTCGAGCGGAAGCGGATGCGCCAGTGGATCATGCGGATTTCGGCGTTTGCGGACCGGCTGTTGAGCGGGTTGGACGGCTTGGATTGGACGGACAGCATCAAGGAGGCGCAGCGGAATTGGATCGGGCGGAGCGAGGGGGCGGCGGTTCATTTTCAAGTGGAAGGCCAAACCGACCGCATCGAAGTCTTCACGACCCGACCCGACACGCTGTTCGGTGCGAGTTTCATGGTGCTTGCGCCGGAGCACCCGCTCGTGGCGTCCTTGACCTCGGAGGAGCAGCGAGCGGCCGTGGAGGACTACCAGGCGGCGGCGGCCCGCAAATCGGAGCGCGATCGCCAAGGGGACAAGGAGGTGACGGGGTGCTTCACGGGCGGGTACGCCCTGAACCCGTTGAGCGGGGACCGGCTGCCCGTTTACATCGCGGACTACGTGCTGGCGGGTTATGGTACGGGCGCCATCATGGCCGTTCCGGCGGGGGATGAACGGGATTGGCGGTTTGCCCAGGAATTTGGGTTGGACATCCCGTCCATTTTCGTGGGGCACGACCCGGCGGAGGGGGCCTGCACCGACAAGTCCGCCACGTTGACGGCGTCCGGGCCGCTCGATGGCATGCGGGCGGCGGATGCGATTCCGCGGGCCATCGAACTGATCGAGGCGGGCGGGCACGGCACCGGCCGGGTGAATTACCGGTTGCGCGACGCGGTGTTCAGCCGGCAGCGGTATTGGGGCGAGCCCTTCCCGGTTTATTACGAAGGGGACGAGCCGCAGCTCATCCGGGACGAGCAGGTGACGCTGCCTCCGGTCGATGCGTACTTGCCGACCGAGGACGGCGAACCGCCCCTCGCCCGCGCTCGGCGCGAGGACTGGCCGGTCTTCCGCGGCGATCGCATGGAGGCCAACACGATGCCCGGTTGGGCGGGGTCGAGCTGGTACTTCCTGCGCTACATGGACCCGCACAACGACGCGGCGTTCTGCGATCGTTCGAAGTCGGATTATTGGGGCCAGGTGGACCTCTACGTGGGGGGAGCGGAGCACACGACCGGGCACTTGTTGTACGCTCGGTTTTGGACCAAATTCCTGCACGACCGCGGATGGATTGCGTTCGACGAGCCCTTCAAATCCATGATCAACCAGGGCATGATCCTCGGCCGCTCCAGCTTCGTCTACCGCATCCAAGGCACGAACACCTTCGTCACCTACGAACAGCGCAAAGCCCACGCCACCCAACGCCTCCACGTCGACATTTCGCTCGTCACCAACGACAAGCTCGACACCGAAGGATTCAAGGCTTGGCGCAGCGAATTTGCCGACGCAGAATTCATCCTCAACGACCAAGGTCACTACACCTGCGGCCACGAAGTTGAGAAGATGTCGAAGTCGAAGTACAACGTCCAAACCCCGGACGAACTCGTCGAGAAATACGGCGCCGACACCCTGCGCTGCTACGAGATGTTCCTTGGCCCCCTGACCCAGCACAAACCCTGGGACACCCAAGGCATCAGCGGCGTCCACAACTTCCTCCGCAAGCTCACCCGGCTTTACGCCAACCCCACCACGGAGGCCCCCACGGAAGACCAACTCCGCATCCTGCACAAGACCATCAAGAAGGTCACGGACGACATCGACCGCCACGCGTTCAACACGGTCGTGAGCGCCTTGATGATCGGCGTCAACGAACTGACCGATTCCGGTGCCTGCAGCCCGGAATTGCTGCGGCCTTTAGCCGTGCTGGTGAGTCCGTTGGCCCCGCATTTGGCGGAATCGCTGTGGTCGGGTGCAGGCGGCGAAGGACTGGTCCTCGACGCGGCGTGGCCCGAGGTGGAGGAACGCTGGTTGATTCAGGATGAAGTGACGCTGCCGGTGTCCTTCAACGGGAAGGTTCGATTCAAATTGAATGTCCCAGCCGACCTTGATTCAGCTGAAATTGAATCGATTGCCCGCGCGGACGAACGAACAGTGAAGCAGGTCAGTGAGGGAAGCATTCGCAAGGTCATCGTGGTTCCCGGGCGCATCGTAAACATCGTCGTGGGGTGAAAACTGCCCGCTGAGGGGCGGTTCAACCCCGATGGACGACAATTGCTGTGAATAAGTTTTTAGTCCCCCGGATTTCCGATTTCATCTTGCTTTTCGAGTGATTTATTCGGATATTGCATAGCCTTTCGCCTCCAAATTATGCACAAGAGCCACGCACGCCGTGATCCTTGTCGGAAGACCGTGTCCGAAGTGTAAATTGGTGGGAGACAGGTTGCCTGACCCTAACCAAACTCTCGCGACATGCGAATTCTTGCCATTTGGTCTACGTTGTTCTGCCTTGGTGCCACGGCACTGCTCGCCCAACCGACGACTGCGTTCACTTCTGACCCCATTCCCGAAGGATACTGGCTTGAAGCGCAACCATTTGTGGAGCACGCGGGCATGGTTGGCAATACGGACCTCACCGGCCAAACCACGTACCGCCTCGTCCTGCACACCGCAGATCCCACGGCGTACGTCAGTTCGTTCGGGGGCGACGCCTCCAACCCCTTCGCACTGAATTCCACCGCGGAACCCGCTTGGTTCAACCACCCGCTCGGCGTGAACATTGGTGCCGAGGCCAACCTCGCGCTCGCCGCCTTCTTCCCCGACTATTCCTACGACAGTTGGCTCACAATCGGCGCGACCAGCGCGGTCCCGGACTACACCATTTCCAGCGCGGTGGGTGCCATCAACCCGTTCACCGCGTTCAACGCCGGGCAAAACGTCCTCGTCAATGACGCCATTGGCTTCGCTCTGTTCAACTTGTATCCAGGAACCAACGAGCTGAATCACCCGGCGTTTGCGGGCGATGATTTGTCCATCGTTTTGGGCCAAATCACCACCGCAGGCACCCTCTCCGGCACCTGCTACATCCAGATTTTCCCCGACGGCACGCAATCTTCAGACCTCCGGTGCCACTTCCCAATCCTCAGCGCAGATCCCACGAGCCAGCCCGGTTGCACCGACGCAACAGCCTGCAATTACAGCGCGGAAGCCACCGAGGACGATGGGTCCTGCGCCTTCGCAGCGCCCGGATTCGACTGCAACGGCGAGCTGACGAGCCCCGATGGCTATTGGCTCCAAGCCGAACCGTGGGTGGTTCACGAGGGCTCGGTTGGAGGCACCGACCTTTCAGGCCAAACCACGTACCGCCTCGTCCTTCACACCCCCTCCTCGGACGCGTTCGTCTCGGCCTTGGGCGGCGACGCGAATTCCCCGTTCGAATTGAACTCCACCGCGGAACCCGCTTGGTTCAACGATCCGATTACGGCGTGGGATTTGGGATCGGAGGTCAGCCCGGCGTTTTTCGCGTTCATTCCGGAATCGGCATACGATTCGTGGTTGACCATCGGTGCGACGGCGGCCACTGAGGGGTACGATTTGTCCACGGCCATCGGCGCAATCAATCCCTTTACTGCCTTCAATTCAGGCCAAAACGTGTTGGTGAACGACTCCATCGGCTTCGCCATCTTCACGCTCTACCCCGGCGACGCCGACCCCGCCAACCCGGCCTTCGCGGGCGACGACCACGCGGTAACGCTCGGCCAAATCACGACGGCGGGCAGCCTGTCCGGCTACATCTACGTCCAAATCTTCCCCGACGGCACCCAATCGGGCGATCTCCGTCACCGGTTCCCCATTTTGAACGCCTCGCCTTATGCGATTCCGGGGTGCACCGATGATTTGGCTTGCAATTTCGAACCCACTGCAAACGAGGACGACGGTTCCTGCAGCTACCCCGATGCAGGATACGACTGCGACGGCGCGTGCGTGAGCGACGCGGACGG
>CAYMHW010000056.1:0-14859 GCA_964390365.1 uncultured Comamonadaceae bacterium
TAAAATCATCTACACCCTGACCGACGAAGCGCCGATGCTGGCGACGTATTCATTCCTGCCGATCGTGCAAGCCTTTGCTGGCAAGGCGGGGGTGAGCATGGAGACGCGCGACATTTCGTTGGCGGGTCGGATTTTGGCCCAATTCCCGGACCTGCTGACGGAGGAACAGCGCGTGGGCGATGCCTTGAGTGAGCTCGGCCAAATGGCCCTCACGCCCGAAGCGAACATCATCAAGCTGCCCAACATCAGCGCCTCCATGCCCCAGCTCACCGCGGCCATCGCGGAACTGCAAGCGGCCGGCTACCCCCTCCCCGACTACCCGAGCGACCCGCAAACCGATGCGGAGCGCGACATCAAAGCCCGGTACGACCGCGTGAAAGGCTCGGCCGTCAACCCGGTGCTCCGCGAAGGCAACAGCGACCGGCGCGCCCCGAAGGCCGTCAAGTCCTACGCCCAAAAGCACCCCCACCGCATGGGCGCGTGGACCGCGGACTCGAAGACCCGCGTGGCCTCGATGGCGGACGGCGACTTCTACGGCTCGGAGACCTCGACCGTGCTCGAAGCGGCGACGACCGCGAGCATTCGGTTCACGCCCGCGGACGGCGGATCGGCCACGGAATTGAAGGGAGGGCTGGAATTGGAAGCCGGTGAAGTCCTCGATGCCTCGCGCATGAGCATGAGCGCCTTGCGCGCCTTCGTTCAGCAGGAGGTCGCGGCGGCCCGTGCCGAAGGCGTCCTGTTCTCGCTGCACATGAAGGCCACGATGATGAAGGTCAGCGACCCCATCATCTTCGGCGCGGTCGTTGAGACGTTCTTTGCGCCGGTGTTTGAGCGGTTTGGGGCGGAGCTCGCGGCGGCGGGTGTGAACACGCGGAATGGACTCGGCGACCTCTACGCGAAGTTGCCGTCGATGCCGCAGGCCACGCAGGATGCGATTGCGCAGGCGATTGACGCGGTGTATGCGGAGGGCCCGGATTTGGCCATGGTGAACAGCGACAAGGGCATTACGAATTTGCACGTGCCGTCGGACGTGATCATTGATGCGTCGATGCCGGCGATGATTCGGAATTCAGGCCAAATGTGGGACGCCCAAGGCGCCACCCGCGACACCGTGGCCGTCATCCCCGACCGCTCCTACGCGGGCATCTACGCCGCCACCATCGACTTCTGCAAGCAGAACGGCGCCCTCGATCCGCGCACCATGGGCAGCGTGTCGAACGTCGGCCTCATGGCAAAAAAGGCGGAGGAATACGGTTCGCACGACAAAACCTTCGAGTTCCCCGGCAACGGCACCATCGAAATCGTGGACGCGAACGGCACCGTCCTCCTCTCCCAATCGGGCGAGCAAGGCGACATCTTCCGCGCCTGCCAAACCAAAGACGCCCCCATCCGCGACTGGGTGAAGCTGGCCGTCAACCGCGCCCGCGCCACCGGCAACCCGGCCGTCTTCTGGCTCGACCCCGAACGCGCGCACGACCGCTCCATCCGGACGAAGGTCGAGGCCTACCTCGGCGATCACGATACGGACGGCCTCGACCTGCACATCATGAGCCCGGTGGACGCAACGACCTTCTCCCTCGAACGCATCGTCAAGGGCCTCGACACCATTTCCGTGACGGGCAACGTCCTCCGCGACTACCTCACCGACCTCTTCCCCATCCTCGAAGTTGGCACCTCAGCGAAGATGCTGTCCATCGTTCCGCTCATGAACGGCGGCGGCCTGTTCGAAACGGGTGCGGGCGGATCGGCCCCGAAGCACATCCAGCAATTGATGGAGGAGAACTACCTCCGCTGGGACAGCTTGGGCGAGTTCCTCGCATTGGGGGTCAGCTTGGAGCACCTGTCGCAGGTGGCCAGCAACCCGGCCGCGCAAGTCATGGCCGATGCCTTGGACGCCGCGACCGCGCGCTTCCTCGACGAGGACAAGAGCCCGACGCGCCGACTCGGTGGCATCGACAACCGCGGTTCGCACTTCTACCTCGCCATGTACTGGGCGCAAGCATTGCGCGACCAAACCGCCGATGCGGCCCTCGCCGCTGCCTTCGCTCCGCTGGCAGATGCGTTGCAAGCGAAGGAGGCGACCATCGTGGAGGAGTTGATTGCCGTGCAAGGGCAGGCGGTTGACCTCGGTGGATACTACCGCCCGGACGCTGCGAAAGCCGGAGCTGCGATGCGTCCGTCGGCCACGCTCAACGACCTCATCGGCTCGTTTTAATCGCGGATGAGGGTCACGTGGCCCACTTCCTCGATGCCGATGTCCTCGTACGTCGGCTGGTAGTAAAGCCTCCAAACGTACACGTCGTCCTCGGCGTAATGCGAGCCGTCGCGCACCGCATCGCCCACCCAGTATTCGTCCGGATCGAACGAGTGGAACACGACATTACCCCAGCGGTTGATGATGGTGAACTCGTATTCGGCAACCAAATCCCGATCGCTGAACACCGGCCGGAACGCGTCGTTCAACCCGCGTGACCCTGTGCCCGTCGCCTGGCTCTGCATCGACGGCGGCGTGAACGCGTTGGGCACGAAGACCTGGAGCAGCTGATCGAGCACGACCACGTCTTGGCGTTGGTCCGTGCAACCGAATTCGTTCGCCGCGGTGAGCGTGACCGTGAACAGCCCCGCCCCAGCGAACGTGTGGCTGACCTCAGGCCCCGATCCCACCCCGCCGTCGCCGAAGTTCCAATTCCAAATCGAAGCGCCGACCGACGTGCTCTCGAACGTCCACGTGTCGTTCAGCGGATCGATGTCCACCGGCGTGCCGATGAATGGCGTCGATTCGAAGTTCGCCACGGGCGTCGGATGCACCTGAATCAGCTGCGGAACGTCCAAGGCATTCGTGCAGCCGTCCGCGGACGTGGCCACGAATTGGGCGGTGTAAATGCCCGGCTCCTCCAGCTCGATGATTGCTTGGTCATCGAGCGGCCCCGAATACAGCGGCCCCGAGGGCGAGGTCAAATCCAATTGCGTCGACACCTCCCCTACCGAGAGGTTCATGAACGTCACCGGCAACACCTGGCAACCCGACACAGGGAACACGTCGAGCGCCGCCAACGGCTGAGCGAGCACGGTGAACACCGCCGTATCGGCGTCCGTGCAGCCGTACCCGTTTTCCACCTCGAGCACCACCTCGTGCGCCCCCGCCGTCGTCACCGTGATGTCCGGCACGCCGCCCGCTGCTGCGAGGCCGCCATCGAACCACCACGTCGAAGTGACCGCCCCGATGGAACCATCTGCCAAATCCAGTTCGACCGGGAGGTCGCACGTCACCGCCGATCCCAACTGAATCACCGCCACCGGCGCGGGCAGCACCCCGATTTCAAACGACGTGTCCGCCTCGCAGAAGTTCACCGACTCCACGTGCACGGAGACCTCGAACGTCACCGGCCCGCCGGTGGTGTTCTCGAATTCGTGCACCGGCGCCCATTGCACGCTGGGGCTGCTGCCGTCGCCGAAGTTCCAGGTCACGAAGGCCGTGTTGGCGGAGGCGTTGCCGAAGGCCGCCTCGAACGGCGAGCACCCCGGCTCCGGCACCGTCAAATTCCACTCCGGTGCCGGGTGCACGAGGACCGATACGCTGTCCGTGCCCACGCACTGGAACAACGCCGTGCCGACTTCCGCCACCGCCCAATAGTTGCCCGGCTCGTCGTACGAGGTCGAGGTGAAGTAGCCCACTCCGTTCTCGCCGTTGCCGAAGGCCCATTCGGCCGCGCCGCTTGTGGTGGCTTGGACCGTGAAGTTCACCGGCTCGCCCACGCAGTAGCTGGGCGCGTTCGTTGCGAGGCTGAATTCCGGTTCGGCGAAGACCTCGACCGCGATGCCCACCGTGTCGTAGGCGCAGCCGTTGGTGACGAACTGCTGCACCTCGTACGTGCCCGGCCCCGTGTAAACCGTCGATGCGAGGCTGTCGAAGCTGACCAGGCCGTTGCCGAAGTCGAAGGTGATTTCCGTCGAGTTCGCACTCAAATCCGTGAACGCCACGTCGAGCGGAGCGCAACCCGAAACCGTCGACGCATCGAAGAAGGCGGACACCGTATTGGGCAGCAGGTGGAACACCGAGGTCACGGAATCGGTGCCGCATTCGTTCTCACCGATGAGCGAAATCGTGAAGTCGGCGGGGGCTTCGCCCGTGGTGTACCAGGTGGCCGGCGGTTGTTGACCGGTGTAGGTTTGGCCATTGCCCAAATCCCACACCAGCACATCCGGCATGCCCGTGCTCGTGTTCAACAACTCCAACCCGAAAGGCGAGCACGCCGTGTCCTGCAACATCGCAAACGACAGCGTGGGCGCGGGATACACCAGCACGGTGTCCTCGTAAACCGACGTCGCGCACAGGTTCTCCACCGTCAGGGAAACCGGGATTTCGACGAGCGTGTCGCCTTGCACGAACGTCATGGGATTGGGCTCGAACGCCGTCGTCAAGTTCCCGTCGATGTTCCACAGGAAGTCCGCGAAGGGGGCGACCGAGGTGTTGTCGAAGGTCACGTCGAGCGGGGCGCAGCCTTCAAGGGGAGTGAGGGTGGCGGAGGCGGTTGGAGGGGTGGTGATTTGGACCGCCTGCTCGAGGGTATCCTTGCAACCAAACGACGTAGTCGCCACCATTTCAATCGTGTAGAAGCCCGCATCCTCGTAGGTGTGCGCCGGCTCCCACGCGTACGAAATGTTGCCATCGCCAAACCACCAAAACGCGGAAACCGCCCCCGTACTCAACTGCGTCAGCGGCAAATCCGTGTTCGTGCAGCCGAGGTCGTCGGCTTCAAAATCCGCAACCGGCACCGGGTGGATCGTCACCTGATGGAACGAGGTGTCCGCGCAGCCCGTCAGCGGGTCCGTGTACGTGTAGCCGGGAGCATACGTCGCTGCCGGCTGGTCCGTGTCAAACGAACCCAACGCCCCATCCACCACGCCCTGACCGAACCACGTACCACCCAAAGGCAACGCCTCGGAAACGACCTCCACCCCGTCGTTGCCGCACCACGCGTTCGACTCCCCGAGGGTGAGCTGGGGCAGGGCGAGGACCGTGACCACCATCGAGTCGCGGGAATAACACGTGCCCGCCCCGTACTCGATGGAGAACACGTGATCGCCCGCGGGAAGCACCTGGGGATTCAGCACGCCGCCATCGGCCGAAACCACAGCCGCATCCGCATCGGCCGCGGTGCTGAACCAATTGATGTTGGCGATCGGAACGTAGCCTTCGAGTTGCAGGAGCGGCGCGTTGGCGCACACCACCGAATCCAATCCAGCCTCCGCCACCACCGGCGGGTTGACCACGACTTCGAGCGTGTCCGTGTGCGTGCAGCCGGTGGCGTTCGCTGTGAATTCGTAGACCACTTCGAACGTTCCCACCCCGGAAACGGCCGGTTCGTATACGCCCGTCGGCGACACCGCCGCATCCCCGATGCCGTAGAAGAAGCCTGAGCCGCCTGCCGCAAAGCCCGGGCTGAACCCTTCAAGCTGCTCCACAATCGGCTGATCGCACAGCACCAAATCCGGTCCCGCATTCACCACCGGCAGCGGATTCACCAGGACTTCGTGGGCGAGCGTATCCCGGCAGCCCGTCACCGGATCTTCGTACCAATAGAACAGGTTGTAAGTTCCTGCACCGACGAGTGTGTTGAAGTCGGTGCTGTTCACCCCAGGCCCCTCCCACGTTCCGCCGCTGGGGGTTGCTGCGGTGAGTGGCATCAGCGTGTCGTTGAGGCAGAAGGCGTCGGATGGACCGAGGTCCATGACCGGGAGCGGATCGATGGTCACGTCGAGTTGGTCCGTGCTGTAGCACGTGCCCGTTCCCACTTCGATGGCAAACGTGTACGTGCCGGGCGCGAGCAGTTGCGGGTTCAGCGTGCCCGCCGACGCATCGACGACCGCTGAGGCGGCTGTACCCATGCCCGACCAGGCGCCGCCCGTCAAGGGGAAGTAGCCCTCGAGTTGCAGCAGCGGCGCGTTGGCGCACACCACCGTGTCGAGTCCCGCGTTCGCGACCACAGGTGGCACCACCGCGACCTCGAGGGTGTCGCGGTCGGCGCAGTTCGTGATGGAGCTCGTGTAGAGGTAGACGACTTGGAAGGTGCCGACGCCGCTAATTGACGGATCGAATGTGCCGTCCAGCGTCACCGCACCCGCCGCGCCGCCCAGGCCGTAGAATTGGCCCGAGCCGCCCGGGCCGTTGAGTGGTGGTGAGAATCCCGCGAGGGTTTCAGGGATGGGCTGGTCGCACAAGGTCAGGTCGGGCCCCGCGTTCACGAGGGGCAGCGGCTGCACCGTGACGTGGTGGTCGACCGTGTCTGCGCAGCCCGTCACCGGGTCTTCGTACCAGTAAAACAGGTCGTATGGGCCCGCGCCGACCAGCGTGTTGAAGTCGGTGCCGTTGACACCTGTTCCTTCCCACGTACCGCCCGAAGGTGTGGCCGAGGTGAGCGGCATGAGCGTGTCGTTCAGGCAGAAAACGTCATCGCCCCCGAGCGCAATGGTGGGGAGCGGATCGATGGTCACCGTCAGCGAGTCCTTTGTATAGCAGGTGCCGGAGCCGTAGCTGTAGTAGAATTGGTGGTCGCCGGGGGTGAGGAGCTGTGGCAGGATTTGGCCCGTGGCATCGTTCACGAGGGCGGGGACATCGGCCGGGGTTTGGGTGAACCAAGTGCCGCCGGTTGCCGGGGTGAAACCGGCCAAATCCAATGGCGGCGCATTGAAGCAAGCCACCGTGTCCAAGCCCGCCTCCGCCACCTGCGGCTCGACGATGGTGACTTCCAGGGTGTCGCGGCCTATGCAGCCTGTGATGGCCGATTGGAAGGCGTAAACGACCTCGAACGTGCCCGGCCCCGTGACCGACGGATCGAACTGACCATCGAGGGTCACCGCCGTCACCGCTGGCCCGAGGCCGTAATACGAGCTGTTGTTCCCCAGCGAACCATCGGGAATGGCGCCCGTCAATTGTTCCACGATGGGCTGATTGCACAGGTCGACATCGAAGCCGGCAAAGACATTGGGCGGGTCGTTGATGATGACCTGGTGGGTGATTTGGTTTGTACACCCCGTCAGCGGATCCGTATAGCTGTAGACCAAATCATACTCCCCCTCGCCCACCAACGTCTCGAACTCAGCCGGATCGCTGCCCACCACGTAGCCCAGCCCCGTCCACGTCCCCCCCAACGGCGTGGCCACCGGCAACTCGACGAGCGTGTCGTTCTCACAATATTCCGACTCCGGCACGACCGCCATCACTGGCAACGCGAGCACCTCCACCTCCATCGTATCCCGCGTCAAGCACGTCCCCGCCCCATACGTCAGCACAAACGGGTGCACCCCGACACCCGCCACTTCCGGATCCATGCTCGCCGGCGCCACGAATGCGGCCTGAGCCGTCGCGTTCGCCCCCGACCAATCGCCCTCCGTCACCGCCTCCAACGCGAGCTCGCCCCCGTTCAGGCACACCTCCAAATCCGGTCCCGCATCCGCAATCAAGGGCACCACGACCTCCACGACCATCGTGTCCGACGAAGTGCATCCCGTTGCGGGATTCGTGTACGTGTAAATGACTTCGTGCTCGCCGGTTCCACTGACATCGGGCGAGAACACGCCTTCTGGACTCACGGCGGGGGTGCCGGAATACGTGCCCCCTGCAGGGGTGGCTCCGATGAGCTGCTCCGGGATGGGTTGGGCACACAGGGTGATGTCGGCCCCGGCATCGACCACCGGCAAGGCGTGGACCGTCGTGGTGAATGTCGCGTACTCCGAGCAGCCGTTTACATCGGTCACGATGGCCTCCACCGTGAACGCTCCCGGCGCGACCGGCCAAGCCATGACCTCAGCCCCTGTGGATCCGGCGGGATTCAACCATTCAATGAAGTAGGGTCCACTGCCCCCCGTGGCTTCCGCCGAGTACGCGATGGAGTCGCCGATGCAGCTTTCGACAGGGCCTGTGATGATGAGTTCGGGGCGTTGGAGCACCGTCAGCGTTGTGACCGATTCGGTCAAGCAGGAGCCGCTGCCGAATGCGTAAGTCGCGGGGTAACCCGCTGGACCGAGCGGCCCCGCTTGCCATTCACCCGTTGAAGAAACGCCGGTTCCCGTCCACGTTCCACCTTCAGGGGCAAAACCCGTGAGCTGCACGACGGTGTCCACGTCGCAAACAACGGCTCCCAGCCCCGCATCAGCGAACACCGGAGCCACAACTTCTGCTTGCGTGACGATGCTGTTCGTGCAGCCTTCCGAATCCGTGTAGGTGTAGGTCAATGGAATGACGCCTACACCTGCCAACGAAGGGTCGAACGTCCCATCCGCATCCAAAACGCCCGGCCCTGCCCACGTTCCACCAGAAGGAACGGGGCTTGGGAGCTGCTCGACAATGGGCTGGTTGCAGGCGTTCAGGGTATCGAGCACCGTCAAAACGGGAAGATCCAACACCTGGATGGCCAAGGTGTCCACGCCGATGCAGCCGTTGGCATCGGTGACGCTGGCAGCAATTTCGGCGGGCAGGCCTGAGGCGACTTGAAGGGTCGCGGTTTGCGGCGAAGTCACCTCCCAGAGCGTTTCCGGGTCCCATTCGAACACGTAGCCACCGGCACCGCCGGTCGCGTCGAGGGTCACCGTGGCGAGGTCGCCATCGCAGACCGTGAGGTCGGCGGCGGTGAGCTGCGGAGTGGGGTTGGAAAAGATTTGGACTGAGCGCACATCTTGCGTCTCACACGTCCCCGTTCCATACGTGTACGTGTACTCATAAGTACCTGGGGCCAAATCCGATACATCCACCCACCCCGTAGACGGATTCAACATCCCCGGCCCCGACCACGTCCCTTGGCTGTTCGGGAAAAAGCCCTCGAAGACCAAATTCGTATCCACATCGCACAACGCCAGGTCCCCCCCCGCATCCGCGAATTCCGGGGCAAACACTTCAATGGTCAAGTCATCCGAATTGGTGCAGCCATTGGCGTCGGTGTACGTGTAGGTTGCCTGCCAGGTGCCGACGCCCAAGACGGCCGGATTCAGCACGCCCGAGGAGGAAATGCCGGTTCCGAACCACGTGCCTCCAGGAGGCGTTGCGGTGTTCAAGAGGGCATCGATGGCCTGGTCACAGAACCCGTCGATCGTCCCCGCATCCACGGTTGGCAGCGGGAGCACCACCACCGATGCGGTGGCCGTTCCTTCGCACCCCTGGCTGTCCGTAACCGAAACGGTGACCTCGCTGTTCCCGACGATTGCGGCGAAACTCGGATACTGCCCGACAGCCACTTCCGCTCCGTATTGCCAATCGTATGAAAAGTTCGGAGTGCCCGAGAAGACCGAGACCGCGGGGCTGAATGAACTCCCCTCGCACGTAGGCAGAGGCGCTGCAATCGACGGAACGGGAAGCGGGTCGACCACCAGCGTCACCTCGGTCGTGCTGGAGCAGTTTTCAACCGTGTAGAAATTGGTCCCGGTGATGGTCACCGTCGTGGTGCCCGTCAGGATGTAATCGGCCTCGTCGTTGCCAGGAAAGATCACCCCAGGCGCGGGCGACCAGCTGTAATTGTCTGCACCGGACACTTCCACGTGCTGCAGCGCTCCGGCACAGGCGGAAGAAGGTGCGCTTGCGGTCAAGTCGGGCGTCGCATTGACGGTCATCACGGCTTGGTCCGTAGCAATTCCGCAGGCATTGATGAGGTAAGCGTTGGCAATCCAAATCCCGTCATCATCCAACGAAATGTCCAAGGCATTGTTGATCGGTTGGTTGACTTGGTCCCCCTCGACAATCCAATAAAACGAGAAGTTGTCGTCCCCCCCCTCATCGAACGACAGCACATTCACGGTCCACTCATCGCCCTCGCACGCCGTGCCACCGGAACTGATGTTGATGGTGGGCTCTGAAAAGACTTCGATGGTGTGCGTTGCAGTGGATGCCTCGCAGTTGACTCCCGGTGCAGTAACCGTTTGGGTGATGGTGTAAGCCCCTTCACTCAGGAGCTCAATGGACGGAAGTGCACTCGAAGGACCGGTGCCGTTGAGGTACTGGTAACTTCCGCCCGAAACGGTCCACGAATACACATAATTTCCGCATGCCACCGGAGATTGACTGGTCCCTGAGAAGTCCAAAGTGAATGGCACGCACCCTTGCTGGGCGGTAGGCAACGCATCGGCCGAAGGCGGTGGGATGACGCACACTTCGATTTCATCCTGTCCGTCGTCGCAGTACGCATGATAATCGTACACTTGAACCTCATACAGGCCGGCCTCACCGAAATAGACATCCGATTCCGTGCCGACCCCAGGCGAAGCAAAGGCCGTGCCCGTGCCTTCCAAGGTTTCGACGGTCCAGTAAATGCTCGAAGGCACACAATCCTCTCCGCTCACCACCAATCCATTGCCTGCTACCTCGTACGGATAACTCCCCGTGCAAACCACCGTCGGCCCCGTCACCTCGGGATCCGGAGTGCGGTGCAGTCGAATGGGATCGTGCGTGGAAATCGAAGTGCCGCATTCATTCGACGCGGTCACCTTGAACCGCAGCGCGTTGGGCGAACCTTCCGGGGTGGTTTCGCCGCAGGAGTCGTCCCAGTAGGTGTGCGAAACCGCACTCGGAGGCGGGTGGTTGTACACGGTGGAAACGCCATCGCCGAAATCCATCGTGTAGGTGGTGCCTTCCACGTTGTTGATGAAATCGGTGATGGGGAAGACCAAATCCGCAGGCGAGCACAACCCCACAGTATTCCCCGGGTTCGCCGTTCCAATCGTCGGATTCGAGCCCACGAACACTTCTTGAACGATGGTGTTGCTGCACCCGTTCGCCGCTTCAACGGTCAACGTGATGTCAAAGATCCCGAAGGTATCGTACACCGTTCCCGGCTGGTTCGAAAAGCTCGGAGCCGAAAAGGTGGTGTCTGAGCCATTTCCCCAGTCCAAATGCCACGAGGTCGCAAATGGATAGGGGGGCAAAAACAAGCTGTAATTGGGCCAGTCGGCATCGGTTTGGCACAACGGTGGAGCATCGGAAAAATCCGGAACCGGAATGGGCAACACCTGAATGGTCTGCGTCGCCGTGGAAGGGCACGATCCATCGCCGTTGCTGGCGGTCAGCGTCACCTCATACGTCCCGTCATTGAGAGGCAATGCGGCCGCGTAAAAATGAGTCGGGGAAGTGAACGTGCTTCCGATTCCACCGTCCCCAAAATCCCAACTGAATTCCACGCCGACCCCACCAGTTGTCGTGTTCGTGAAGGCAACCCCATCGTTCGCACATCCGCCATCGTTCGCAGCGAACGATGCCACTGGTGCAGGGAGCTCCTCGATGAAGATGGAATCCAGGCAAATCCCACCTTCCGAACCATAAAACTCCAAGCCCCACCAGCCTCCTCCATCCAGCACAAGCCCTTCATCCAGCCCCAACGAATCCCCCCCTCCTTCCGCATCCGACCACGCAACCCCCACCCACACCGAATCCGCTACCCCCCAAACCTCCCAATCCAACGACACCCCCTCACCAGGACATGCTTCAAGGGTGTCGGGCAAAGTCAATGCGCAATCCTGAGCATGCAAGGCGCTGCCCGCCCAACAAGCGAGTGCCGAAACAACCAACAGCACAGGGGTTCTCAATGACATTGCAGCCGCACTTTACGCTAAAAATCGACGATTTGTTTCGTGCCGTCGTGGTTTCAAGCGAAGCGAATTTAGTTTTTTCAATACGAAATCACCTACCTTCCCTTCATGAATCGAAAGGGCATGTTTTTCGCAGGGTGGGTCGCTTCCCTGCTCATCATCGGATGCAGCGCGCCGGAAGCGCCTCGCCACGATGAGATCGACTACCCGGCGCTGAACGAGCCGTGCGCGTGCTTGGAGGCGGCGGCGGTTTTGTACAACCACACCAGCGATTTGGTCTTGGAAATCAAGCGGATTTCGGATGAGACGCGCCGGCGGACGAACTTGGGGGAGCCCACTTCGGATGCGCTGCTCGACTCGATGTTGATGCTGTCGGAGCAGCTGCGCGCGGATTTGGATGGCCCGGGGCGGCAGTTGGACGCCGCGTGCGAGGCGCTGGTGGATTTCGAAGCCATAGGCCAAAGCACCGCCTCCGCCGACTGCCCCCAAACCACCACCTTCCAACAAGCCTTCCAACGCCTTCAAGGCATCAAGACCGGCGTGCAACCATGAGGCCTGCGTGGCTCACCCTGACCGGCCTGCTGCTCACGTGGACGGTTTGGGCCCAGTGCCCGAATCCCACCGGCGGGCGCTCAGGCCAAGTCACCAACCACTCCGCCTACGCGGTCGAATTCATCCCCGAACTGCGCATCGCCGAATGGGTGACCTACGAAGTCACGGCCGCCGAAATCCAAGGCGCCCGTTTCGAGCGTTCCGACGATTTCCGTCCGGATCCCGACTTTCATGCTTGCCCGGACGCGAGCGCTTACCAAGGCAGCGGATTTGACCGGGGCCACCTCGCCCCGGCCGCCGACATGGCCTACAGCTCCCAAGCCATGAGCGAGAGCTTCTACATGTCGAACATGACGCCCCAGCACCCCAGCCTCAACCGCGGCCGGTGGAAGACCCTCGAAACCCAAGTCCGCCAGTGGGCCGTCGAGAAAAAGGCGCTCTGCGTGACGGCGGGGCCGGTGCTGCGCCCCGGTTTGGGCCAACTCCCAAGTGGCGTCACCATTCCCGAGTACTTTTTCAAGGTCATCTACGACCCCGCCCCCGTTCCCACGGCCATCGGCTACCTCTTTCCGAATCAAAAGTGCCCCAATGGCATCGGCGCCTATGCCGTTCCCATTGACCAAATCGAAGCGCTGACGGGGCTGGACTTGCTGCCCGGGGTGGACGAAGCATTGGAGCAGCGCGTTCCCTCAACCGGCTGGTGATCAGTAG
The DNA here is from genome assembly GCA_964390365.1 of uncultured Comamonadaceae bacterium. Lineage (GTDB taxonomy): Bacteria > Bacteroidota > Bacteroidia > Flavobacteriales_D > Sanyastnellaceae > JALQTD01. The sequence continues at coordinate 12,835 of CAYMHW010000056.1, forward strand.
CTCATGTCGTCGAGCTTCACTTTGCCTCGGAACACGCGATAAACAAACAGGAAGTAAAGCGCGACCAGCGGCACCCCGATGGCCGTGATGATGAGCAGCAGCTCGAGCGTGCGTTCCGACGACGACGCCTCAGCGAGCGTCATGCCGCCATCGGGATCCAACGTACTGGGAATCAGGAAGGGAAATTGTTGGGCAAAGACCAAACCCAGCAACGAAGCAATCATCCCCGCACTCACAAAAAACGCCCGGCCATACCGCCGCCGCCGCACCAGCACCGGAATGGCCATCGACGCCACGAACGCCACGAACGCGAGCCCCACAAAGCCCGGCCGGTGCCACAACCGATCGATGACCTCCGGATTCCAAGCGAACAGCACCACCGTGCTCAACGCCATCGCGCCGTAGAAAAAGAAGAGCGCCACGCGGTTCAACTGCTTCACCCGCTCGAAGAGCCGGTCCTCCGTCTTCAGCAACAGGTATAAACTCCCGTGCACCGCATACAAAGCGGCCACCGCGAGCCCCACCGTCAACGGGAACGCCCCGAGCATCTCGACCAGCCCTTCCCCGCGGTAAACGCCCTCCGCATCCACGGGCAGCCCCAACATCAAGTTCCCCAACGCCACCCCCAGCAACACGCTGATGACGAGGCTCGACAGGAAGTAGCTGTAATCCCAAAAAGTCCGCCACCACGGCATCGGCTCCTTCGACCGAAACTCAATGGAAATCGCTCGACCGATGAGCGCCGCCAGCAACAAGAAAAACGGCACGTAAAACGCCGAAAACGCCGTCGCATAGGCCTCCGGGAATCCCGCAAAGAGCGCCCCACCCGTGATGACGAGCCACACCTCGTTCCCATCCCAAACCGGCCCGACCGCATTCAGCGCAATCCGCCGGCTCTGCTCCTTCCGAAAGAACGGATGCAACAAGCCCGCCCCGAGATCGAACCCGTCGAGCACCGCATACATCGTCACCGTCAACCCGATGACGAGGAACCAAATCGTGTGCAATTCCAACCCCATCATGACCAAGCCGATTCCAAGTGTGACGTCCGCGTGCCCTCGCCCCGCTCCTCCTCCGGTCCGTGCAGGATTTTCTTCCGCATCAGGTAAATGAACAAGGCGAACAGCACCACATAAATGCCCGTGAAGAGGAGGAGGCTGAACAGGACTTGTTCCGCGCGGACCGCCTCGCTCAGGGCGTCGCTTGTGCGGAGCAGGCCGTAGACCACCCAGGGCTGGCGGCCCATTTCGGCGGCAAACCAGCCGGCTTGGTTCGCGATTTGGGGCAGCAAAACGGCCGCCGTCAAGGCGCGCAACATCCACTTCGACTGCTCCAATTTGCCCCGACGGAACAGGAAATACCCGTACGTCGACAGGCCGATGAGCAGCATGCCGATGGCCACCATGATGTGATAAAACTGGAAGACGGCATTGACTTGGCCTGGGCGGTCTTCGTCGGCGAACGCGTCGAGGCCCGTCACCGGCGCCGAAGGGTCCTGATCGAGCAGGATGCTCAGTCCACCGGGGATTCCAAGCCCGACGACCTCCTTCGATTCCTCGTCCACCCAGCCGAAGAGGTACATGTCGGCGGGCGCTTCGGCGGCGTAATGGCCTTCGAGGGCGGCGAGCTTCGCGGGCTGGTGTTCCGCCACCACTTCGGCGGCAACGTGGCCGCTGAACAGTTGGGCCCAGCTCGCCACGAGCACCACGGGCAGGCCGATGGCCATCGCCTTGCGCGCCACGTCCACGTGCTGCTTGCGCAGGAGGTACCAAGCCGCGATGCTCAGCAGCAGGAAGCCGCCGGCGAGGAAACTCCCGAGCCAAACATGCGCCAACCGCTCCACCGAACTCGGATTGAACACCATCGCCCAGAAGTCCACGATTTCGGCCCGGGCGTCCATGCCCTCGCCCACCACGTGGTAGCCGGCGGGCGTTTGCTGCCACGAGTTGGCCACCACGATCCAGACCGCGGAGAACATGCTGCCGAGCCAGACGCCGACGGCGGAGACGAAATGCCATTTGGGCT
>CAYMHW010000057.1:0-14445 GCA_964390365.1 uncultured Comamonadaceae bacterium
CGATGCGGCACCCCGTCAAGGTCACGCTGTCCGCCGCCAACGACAACTCCAACAACTCAAGGAGGGAGATCCAATCCGCGTCGCGCAATTCAGAAGAACGCACATCCGAGCGGTTCACCGTGTAGTTGATGACGGCTTCTTGCTCGTAAGAAAGCACGCGCTCGAACGCATCGGGAACCAAGATGAACCGATCCTCGGGCTGGACCCAAAGCGGGGTGGTGATGACCCCTGAACCGATGACATATGGATCAAACGTCACTTCCTTCGAGCCCTTGCTGCCCGTGATGGACACCGACAACGTGCCAGCGTCTTCCATGGCCGCTTCGAACGGAATTTCCGCGGTGTAAGTGAACGACTTGCCGTTTTCGAACGGCACCACCGTGAAGTTGCCAGCTGCGTCTTCACCTTGGAAGCCCTGAGGCTCAAACGAAGCAGAACCGCCTTCCCACGTCAGGATCGGCGTGGCCTCCATTTTTACTTTTTTGGCGAAGTACTTCGGTGGAAACTTGCCCGTCACCGTCAATTCCACCACGTCGCCGCGGAGGATGAGCGGTTCGGGAGACGCCTCCAATCCGAGGGCCTCAATTTCTTTTTCCATGCTCCCCAATCCCGCGCAACCACTGAGGATGACGAGGGATGCGGCTCCCCAGAGAAGGGGCTTGCGGTAAGACTTGAAAATAGCGTTCATGCTTTCGTGGGAAAGGTCAAATTTGGTGCAAAACTAATCAATTCAAGTCACCTACGCGCTATGCACCACGCCCATTGACGAGAACTTCTTGATTCGCGCATCGATGCGCTTTGCGGGATCCATGGGCATCAACTTGCTGAGGTGCTCTTGGATGGTCGCCTTGACGGTTGCGTAGATGGCCGCGCGGTTCGCATGGGCTCCGCCCAACGGTTCGGGAATGATGCCGTCGATGAGCTTCAACTCCAACATGTTTTCTCCCGTGAGTCGCAGCGCTTCAGCCGCTTCCATCTTGTGATCCCAGTTGCGCCAAAGAATGGACGAGCAGCTCTCCGGGCTGATGACCGAGTACCACGTGTTCTCCAGCATCAGCACGCGGTCACCGATGCCGATGCCCAAGGCACCGCCGGATGCGCCCTCACCGATGATGATGCAGATGACCGGCACGGTCAGTTGGCACATTTCAATCAAGTTGCGGGCAATCGCCTCGCCTTGGCCGCGCTCCTCCGCCTCGAGTCCCGGAAACGCACCGGGGGTGTCGATCAGCGTCACGATGGGGCGGTTGAACTTCTCTGCGAGCTTCATCAGACGCAGCGCCTTGCGGTAGCCTTCTGGATTCGCCATGCCGAAGTTGCGGTATTGGCGCATTTTCGTGTTGACGCCCTTTTGTTGGCCAATGAACATCACCGGCTGTTCGTCCACAAATCCCCAACCACCGACCATTGCTTTGTCATCCTTCACCGTCCGGTCACCGTGCAGCTCTTCGAACCGTCCGCCCGTAATGGCATCGATGTAGCTGAGGGTGTAAGGCCGGTCGGGGTGTCGGCTGACCTGGACGCGCTGCCAAGGGGTCAAATCGCTGTAAATCTTCTTCGTGACTTCCGCGATTTTGCCTTCGAGATCCGCCACCGTCGAATGCATGTCCACGTCGCTCTGGGCCTGCAGTTCTTGCGCCTTCTCGAGTTGTTCGCGCAGCTGCTTGATGGGTTCTTCGAATTCCAAGTAATTCATGGCCGAAAAGGTTTGAAGGGCCAAATATCCGAACAAGCACGCGGAAACCGCAACCCCGCGCCGAGGTTATTGCGCGGCTTCGTGCAACAGGGCCACCATTTGGCGCACCGCGCGGCCTCGGTGGCTGATGGCGTTCTTTTCGTCGGTGCTCATTTCCGCGAAGCTCCGGTCGTGGCCCTCGGGCTGAAAGATGGGGTCGTAGCCGAAGCCCTGGGCGCCCGAGCGCGCATCGAGGATGGTGCCGGCGCAGATGCCTTCGATGAGGCGCTCTTCGCCGGATCGAATGAGGCAAATTGCGGTGCGGAATTGGGCGCTTCGGTCGGTGGCGCCGCTGAGTTCGGCGAGCAACCGATCCATGTTCGCCTCGGGGTCCTTGTCCGTGCCGGCATAGCGGGCGCTGAGGACGCCGGGGGCACCGTTGAGCGCTGAGACTTCGAGGCCCGTGTCGTCCGCGAAGCAGTCGAGTCCGTAATGTTCCGCCACGTGCCGCGCCTTGATGCGCGCGTTGCCTTCGAGCGTGGGCGCGTCTTCGACGATGTCCTCATGGCAACCGATGTCGGTCAGCGATTGGACGTGGTAGGCGTCGCCGAGGAGGGCTTGCACTTCAGCGACTTTGTGGGCGTTGTGCGTGGCGAAAACTAAGGTTGGGCGCGCGGTCTGATCCATTTTCCGGATGGGGTTTGGTCCAAATTTCGGAACTCCACCCTTCTCGGCGCCCGATTCCGCGGCAAAATCGCCACGAGCGCCGCCCGAATCGCTTCCGCCTCCTCCGGCGTGCCCTCCCCGTGCACCGCCAGCACCACCTGTTGGCCCAACTCCGCGTGCGGCTCGCCATACGCTCGACACGGCCGCTGCACCACGTCCGCCGCCGCCGCCTCCACCTCCTCCGGATGCACCTTCAACCCGCCCGAATTGATGACATCGTCCGCCCGCCCCTTCCACACGAACCGGTCCGGCGCCACCACCTCCACCACGTCCCGCGTCACCAACGCCCCCTCGAACAAATGCGGCGCGCGCACTACCAGGCACCCCTCCCCATTCGCCTCCACCGTCACCCCCCGAACCGTCCTGAACGCGCGCTCCGCCGGCCCCGGCCGCAACCGCCGCAACGCCACATGACTCACCGTCTCCGTCATCCCAAACGATTCCCACACCTCACGCCCCGCCCATTCCCCCTCCCCAGCCGCCGCGCCCCCCAGCAACACCTTCCCCACCCCAGCAATCCCCGCCCCACTCGCCCGCGCCTGCAACGGCGTCAACGCCAAAAACTCCGTGCCTTCCGGCGCCACCACCCCCACCTTCGGCTCACTCGCCCACAACGTCCACCCCCCTTCGATCGCCCGCACCAGCATCATGAACCCGCCCACAAACTCAACCGGCATGACGAGCCCCGCCACCGTCCCCTCCCCCAAACCCAACGCCTCCGCCGTCCGCTCAGCACTTGCCCGCATCGCCTCCTTGCCATGCACCACAGGCCGCGGCCGCCCCGTCGACCCCGAAGTCCGCAGCTCCACCGTCGCCTCCTCCGAAAACCACGTTTCCACAGCCCGCCCGATCGCCTGCGCCCACGCCTCCCCAGGCAAATCCGCCGCCCGCAACCCGGCCGTCAACGGCCACTCCCGACCCCCGATGACCAACCGCCCGCTCATCCCCAACTTCCCCGTCTGGCCCACAGTTCCCCCCGCTCCACGGCCAACGGCGCCGGCACGTTGTTCGTAAACAGCCCCCCCGTCCCCAATCCTTGCGGCAACAACTCGTCGCCCGCATCCGCCGTCCACTGCGCAATGGCATTCAACCCCACGTTCGATTCCAACGCCGATGTCGCCCACCAGCCCGCTCCCACTTCCGCCGCCAAGTCGATCCAGTGATTCGCCTCCTTCAACCCGCCCACCAAGCTCGGCTTCAACACCACGAACGCCGGCTTCACCAGCCCCAACATCCCCCGCCGCAATTCCGTCGTGTTCAACCCAATGAGCTCCTCGTCGAGGGCGATTGGCAGCGGACTCGCGGCCACGAGTTCTGCCAGTTCCTTCCAGTTCCCGGGCTTCAAGGGCTGCTCGATGCTGTGCAGTCCGAACGACGCAAGCGCCTCGCACTTCGACAAGGCCGTCCACCCCGCCTCGTGGCGGCTGAACGCGCCGTTCGCATCCACCCGCAACACCGCATCCGGCGCGCGCAACCGAATGGCCCGCACGAGTTCGAGTTCCTCCTCAAACGGCATCGTCCCCACCTTCCATTTCAAGGTGGTGAAGCCGCGCTCGAGCAGCGATTCGGCTTGGGCAAGCATCGCTTCTGCCGTGTCCATCCAGATGAGGCCGTTGATGGGCAAACCGGCCTCCCCGCGGGTAAAGGGCGTGTCGAACAGGACGCGTTCGCCCGGGGTGAGCAGGTCGATGAGCGCCGTTTCCACCGCGAAACGAACCGCGGGCTGCGAGTCCGGAATCGAGTCGGGATCGAGGATGCCCGAGGCCGCCACCGCCTGCAACGCACGGGCGGCGCGCAGCGGATGCTCGGGGCTGAGTCCCGGAATGAGCGAACACTCGCCCCGGCCGATGCGCCCGTCCGGATGCCGCGCTTCGATGAACCACGTTGGCTTTTCCGTCAGCGTGTCGCGCGAGGTGCGCGCAGGCGTCTTGAATTGCAACGGGTGGTCGATGACCTGAATGTCAAGGCCTTGCATCATGGCAGCATCGGATTTCGGGTGGCAGCGAGGAACAGGAAGAGGGCGACAACGGCGGTGGAGAGGGCAATTTTCTTGAGCTCGGGGTCGAGGGCTGCGGGGGACGAGGTTTGGCGCACCCGGAGGGCGTGCTGGAAGTGGACCAAACCCAGCAACGCAATCCACATCATCCCGCGCCACTGGCCGGATTCCACCCCATTCGTGAAGGCCAACAGCGCCGCCCACCCCCCACCGAGCAACGCGAACTGGTAGCGCTTCGCCCGCGCAAAACCCATTCGCGTCACGAGCGTGCGCTTCCCCGCCACCGCATCGCGTTCGTGGTCGCGCATGTTGTTCAAATTCAGCACCGCCACGCTCATGGCCCCCGTGAACGTCCCCGGCAGCAACCACGCCCACGACCACTGGCCGCTGACAAGGAACGCCGTGCCCGCCACGCCGACCCAACCAAAAAACACCATCACCATGAGGTCCCCGAGGCCGCGGTAACCGTACGGGTTCTTGCCAGCCGTGTACGAATACGCTGCGTAGATGCCGGCGATTCCCGCGGCGATGAGGCCGAGGGCCGCCCACAAGAGGCCCGTTCCGGTCAAGGCGAGGACCACGGTCCCCACGCCCGACGCCAGCGCCAAGGCCGCGAGGGCCACCACCGCTCGGCGCATGGCCGCACGGGAAATGCGCCCGGAGGCGACGGCCCGGTCGGTGCGCTCCGCGCCGTCGGCCCCGTTTTCGGCGTCGCCGAGGTCGTTCGCGTAGTTGGACAGGATTTGGAGCAGCAACACCGTGAACAACGCCGCCGCAAAAACCGGGTAAAACCGCTCCGCATCCGGCCGGTAACCGACCGCGGCGCCCATCAACACACACGCACTCGCCAGCGGAAGGGTGCGCAACCGCGCCGCTTGAATCCAATCGTTCACAGCTCTTCGTTTTCGTTTCGCATCGGGCGCGCGGCCATCAAGCGCTCGTAAGCCAAATCACTCGCCGCCCCATCCGTCTCCACCACCAACACCTTCACCCCATCCCGGGTTCCCCCCGCGAACAACCACTCCAGCCCCGCACGCACCCCTTCCGCCGTTCGGGCGGTCTGACACGCCGCCCCCACACTCGCCGCTGCCGCCTTCAACGACCGGCGCCCCCCTGAAGCATCGGTCCGGCATTCACCGCCCTCAAAGTACCGCGTAAGCAACCCCGATTCCGCAGGCCCCTTCAACCACCGAAAGATGCCTCCACCCCCGTTGTCGATGACCACCACCCGCACGTTCCGCGGCTCGGGATCCACCCACAACCCATTCACATCATACAAAAAGGCCAAATCCCCCGTCACCAACACCACCCCTTCATCCGGATGGGCCAACGCCTCCCCCACCGCCGTTGACGTGCAGCCATCGATGCCGGCCACCCCGCGGTTCGCGTGCACCCGCCGGGCGCGCCACTCGACGAGTTGGGCATACCGGGCCGCCGTGGAATTCGCGACGTGCACTGCAAACGACTCGGGAACGGTTTGGCCCACCGCTGCGATGACAGCCGCGTCCGAAAGCGCGTCCACGAGCGGCACCTCCACCTGCGGCATGACGCGAGCCGACCCTTCGCGGCCAGCCGCCAGCGCGGACAACCACGCCTCCGGATCCTCCGCCTGCACATGCTCCACCCGCCCCCAGACGTCCCACGCGCCCGGCCCCACGTGCACGTGGCGCGTGCTCGCCGGCACGGCATTCCGCAGCGCCTTGCTCATTGGCGGTCCGCCCACGGTAATCACCACATCCGGAAAGGGCCCATCCTGCGCGCGCATCCACCGGTCCGCCGAAGCCTCCACCCCAAACCACCCACTGAACGCATCCGCAATCACCTCAAACGGCCAATCCGCAGGAACGCGCCGCCGGGCGACGTGCGGGGCCGGCCCCAACAGCACCAGCACCCGATCGGTCGGGGCAATGGGCGCCACATCGCGCTGAACCTCCACGCTCGGCACCGCCAAGGGCGACGGCGAGGACTCCGCCTCCACGATGCCATAAAGCGGTTCGTCGAACGGCACGTTCAGGTGCACCGGTCCGCGCGCCGCCGCTTGCCACGCCTCCGCAATGCACGCGCGCAACTCCGATTCATCCAGCGCGTCCGCGTCGAGGGTCGCCTCGTATTGCGTATGGGCGGCGAAGAGGTGGGACTGCCGAACGGTTTGGCCGTGGCCGCGGTCGATGGCGGCGGCGGGGCGGTCTGCGGTCAAGGCAATGAGCGGTACGCCTTGGTAAAACGCCTCCGCGAGCGCGGGACCGAAGTTCACGGCCGCCGTGCCGCTGGTCGATATGACGGCAGCGGGCACGCGGGTGCGCAACGCCATGCCGAGGGCGATGTGGGCGGCGGCCCGTTCGTCGACGGCGACGACCAGTTCGATGGCTGGGTGGTGGTGAAACGCGAGCACCAAGGGCGCGTTCCGGGACCCCGGAGCGACCACCGCGTAGCGCAATCCCATCGCGGCCAAGTCGGCAGCCAACCACCGCGCCGCAGCGTGCTCAGACGTCCACATGCCGCAAAGGTACTTCAGGGCCGCAGTCCCGAAAGGATGCTCGCGATCTTCGCTTCGGTTTCGTCCCATTCGCTATCGGGATCGGAACCGTCGACGATGCCCCCGCCCGCGTGAACGCGCACGCCATCGGTGAGCCATTGCATGCAGCGGAGGTTCACGAACAGGGCGCCACCGGTGGGCGTGTCGAGGCCGAGGAAGCCGGAGTAGTATCCGCGGGAGCGGCCTTCGGTCCGTTCGATGAAGCGGAGGGCTGGGAGAAGGGGCGCGCCGCCGACCGCCGGGGTGGGGTGCAGCGAGCGGGCGATGTGGGTGAGGGATTGGGCGGAGTGGAATCGGATTTGGCTTTCCAAATGCGCGATGCGGCCATAAATCCGATCGCGCACGGTGCCCACCTCCACCTCGCGCACGCCCAGCCGCTGCAACACGCGCTCGATGTAATCGACCACCACGGCCTGCTCGTTGCGCTCCTTCGCCGTCCACTCGGTGCGGACGTCGGTGCGTCGGGTGCCGGCGAGTGCCACCGTTTCATACGCGTCGCCGTCGCGTTTGAGCAGCAACTCCGGGGTAGCACCGGTCCACGTGCCCGCAGCCGGGTGGTGCAGGAGGTATACGAAGGCGTCGGGGTATTCGGCGCACTTGGCGTTGAAGGCGGCTTCGGGGCTGCTTTGGCCGGCGGGAATGAGGTCGACGCGGCTGAGCACGACCTTCTCGAGTTCCCGTTGCGCGATGGCTTGGAGGCTGGATCGGATGGCCGCAAGGTGTTCGACGCGGCTGGTCGGGCGGAAGTCCTCCTCGGGGGGCGGCAGCAGCGTCAGGGTGCCGGGTTCCGGCGGGATCGTGGGCTCCGGGCGGCCGCGGAAGGCCAAATGCGGATGCGCCGCATCGTTCACGAACGGCGCAAAATGAAAGACCGCATCGCCGTCCGATGCCGGAACCAGGGTCATGACCTCGGATTCACCGGGCATGCGCCACCACAGCCGAACGTCACCCATGAGCCGGAACGAGCATAGCGGTCAGCCGCGAGGTGCAGACCAGGTGGCCGTCGTCGTCTACGAGCTCGATGTGCCAAACGTGCAAGCGCCCGCCTTTGTGCTTCAAGGTGGCGGTGCCGTGCACGTGGCCGGAGCGGACGCCACGGAGGTGATTCGCGTTGACTTCGATGCCCACGGCGTGCATGCCGCGCTCGGCGGCGATGAAGTGCGAACCGACCGAACCGAGGGTTTCGGCGAGGACGACGCTCGCCCCGCCGTGCAGGAGACCGTACGGCTGGTGGGTGCGTGAATCCACCGGCATGCGCCCGGTGACGCGCCCTTCCGCAACTTCCAGCACCTCGATTCCCAACACGTCGCCGATGTTTGGGGCCCAGCCTTCGGTGGATTTGTCCATGGTCGGTGTAATTTGGCCTGAAAATTACGGCATGTCAGACCAGTCCCCACACTCCGTCCGCCTCCTCCTTGTTGAAGACGATGCTTCGCTGCGGCGCATGCTGAAAATCAACTTGGAACAAGAAGGGTGGCACGTGACCGAAGCCGCCGACGGGCCAAGTGCCTTGAACGCCTTTCGCTCTCAGCGGCTCGATGCTGCGATTTTGGACGTGATGCTGCCTGAACTGGACGGCCTCAGCATTTGCCGGACCGTGCGCTTGGAGGGCAACAAGACGCCCATCCTCTTCCTGACCGCAAAAAACGCGGGCGAAGACCGGGTGGAAGGGCTGCGGTTGGGCGGGGATGATTACCTCGGCAAGCCGTTTAATTTGGAAGAATTGCTGCTCCGGGTGAAGAAGCTCATCCGCATGAACCAGCAGGGGACTGCGGCGGAGGAGTTGACGGAACTTTCGTTTGGGGCCAAATGCCACGTGGACTTTTCCGCCTACCGCATCACCAAACACGACGGCAAGGAGCAGGGGATTTCAAAGCGCGAATCGATGCTGCTCAAGCTGCTCGCGACCAAAGCCGGCGAAGTGGTCAGCCGGGAGGAAATCCTCGAAGTGGTTTGGGGCTACGACGTCTTCCCGAGCACGCGGACCATCGACAACTACATCCTCGCTTTTCGCAAGTATTTCGAAGTGGACCCCAAAAAGCCGCGCCACTTCTTCTCGGTTCGGGGCGTGGGCTATCGGTTCGAGGCCTGAAGGTGGCGGTGCCACAACACCAATCCCACGAAAGGATAACACACGGCACACGCGACGGAAAACGCGTCGTAATCCACATAGAGGATGTAGCCAAACGTGCAGGCCGCTCCGATCAATTGCGTTCCCTGCACCCACCACCACTGCTCACGGGCCCAACGGCGCCGCACGAAGTGGCGAACTGCCAGCATGGCCACGAGCGTCGGCAACGAGATCATCATGGCTCCGATGGACGACATGAAGGTCACCCCGAGCACCTGATCGGGGTTGTACGGCATTTCCGCGTGGGTGATGTCGCTGTGGATGACCATAACGACAGCGGTCACGAAGCTCCCGCCGACCACTGTACCCGCCCAAGGCAACAATCCACGAAAAAAATTCATCCCTTAAAAACCTGTTATTCAGTTGATTGAAATAAAAATCAACGAAAGACCGAAAAAAAAGAGGCAACCCTCGAAATCGACCTTCGTCTTGATGTCAGACACGGTCGAGATACTGTGTTGGTTTCAATTTCTTGCAGGTTTTAGAAGGGGGGCCCAAAGGGGTTCCCCTTCTTACTTTCTGAAGTTCACTGCATCTTGACATAGACCACGAACTTCGTTTCAAAAAACTCCTGCGGGTACCACGCTCGGATGGGCAATTGCTCCGTGGCTAGCTTCACCTCCGCGAGCTCTGCAGCGAGGTCACCGCCCTTCAGGTACAGGATGCCGTTGGGCCACGGGTTGATGCTGCGCCCTTCGAATTTGTTGCGCACCCAGGGGATGAACCCCGCGAGCCGCGTGACCGCACGGGACACCACGAAATCGAAGCGCCCCTCCACCTGTTCCGCGCGACCGTGAATGGCCGTCACGTTGTCCAACCCCAGGGCGTCCACGACCGCTTGCACCACCTTGATCTTCTTGCCGATGCTGTCCACCAAAACGAACGAGCACTCCGGAAACGCAATCGCAAGCGGAATGCCGGGAAATCCCCCGCCCGTTCCCACATCGAGGACCTTGCTGCCCGGCGCAAACCGCATGGCGCGCGCAATGGCGAGGCTGTGCAACACGTGCCGCTCCTCGAATTGGTCCAAATCCTTCCTCGAAATCACGTTGATGGCCGCGTTCCACTCCTCGTAAAGCGGCCGCAAGGCTTGGAGCTGAGCCACCTGCTCGTCGCTCAGCTCCGGATGAAATGCACGGTAATCGAGCACCTTAAATCGCTTCGCGCGCTTCCCGCATCACCTCCGCCAGCATGTCGCGGGCACGGAACAATTGGGCCTTGATGGTGCCCAAGGGCAAGTCCAATTCCTGCGCGATCTCGTCGTAACTCATTTCCTCGAAGTACCGCAGCTCCACCAACCGGCGATACCGGGGCTTCAACGCGCTGACGACGTCTCGCAAGAGGGCCACCCGCTCTTTCTTTTGCAGGGCTTCCATGGGATCGAGCTGTTCGTCGCGCACGTGGATTTCCATCGTGTCACCGTCTTCGCTCGTGAATCCGCGATCGAGCGAGAGGGCATTCAGCTTCTTCTTGCGGATGAAATCGATGGTGTGGTTGGACGCCAACTTGAACAGCCACGTCGAGAACGCAAACGCCGGCGTGTACTGATCCAAGCGCTGAAACGCCTTCCCAAACGACTCGATGGTCAAATCTTCCGCATCGTCCGAACTGAATACCATCTTGTTGACCATGTGGAAGATGCTGTCCCGGTAACGCTCCATGAGTTCGGCGTAGGCTTTCTGATCGCCTTGCTGGGCGCGGAGAACGAGCTCGTAGTCTTTCCGCGCCTTGTCGGAGAGGTTGGGATTGATTTCCATGGGTGCTTGCGCTGCGATTTGGTTCGTTCGCTTCGCCGTTTTGGCTACCACTCCGTCGGCGAGGGCTTCAGGCCAAATCTCGTCGCCCAAGCCACCCGGAGCGTCAAGACCACCTGCTCGAAAAAGACCACCGGTTGCAGCAGTCCTCCCCACACCGCCCAGCCCGTGAGGCCGCACTGCGTTGCGAACGCACGAAAGGTAAGGACGTGCACGAACCAAGCGAGGCCCCCTGCGGCGTGGACTATCCATAGCGCGATGTGCAAAACTGCAGTGGCGTCCACCGTGTCGGACAGCCTCGGCTCGGGTGCCCGGGCAAGGGGCGCCCAAAGCGCAGCCGTTCCGCCGAGCCACAGCGCGGCCGCGAGGGCCGGCATGGCCAGGGCGGCCACGACCTGTGGCCGGTAGGCGGTGCCCGTGGTGAGGTGCCGGCGCTTCATGCGCCGCCAAGCCCGGAGGGATTCCGGGGCGAAGGTGGGCACGTTGTGGGGGGCGAAACGGATTTGGTCTGCCCGCTTGACGCCCTCCTTCCGCGGCCAATCCTGCACGAGCAAATCGTCGTCCCCACTCGCCCAAGCCGCATGCCGCTCGAACCCCGGGAACCCCGCCTTGCGGTAAGCCAGGTTCCGCCCCACCCCCATGTACGGGACGCCCGCCCCCACGGCCGCGGCATACCGGCGCGCCACGGCCACTGCCTCCACCAGCGGCACCGCCCGCACCCGACCCAGCACCGGCAAACTCACCCCGGCCACGACCTCGGTGTCGGGACCGGCCGCCGCGAGCACGTCCTTGGGCCAATTCGGCGCCGGCCGACAATCCACGTCCGTCAGCGCCACCCACTCCGTCCGCGCCGCGGCAATCCCCGCGGTCAGGGCGTCCTTCTTCCCCGGCCGCGTCCCCTCAACCCGCAGCACCTCGTAGCCCTCCGTGGCGCCATCGGTGCTCCCATCGTCCACGACCACCACCGGCACGTCCCACCGACGCGCCCCCTCCATCCACTCCCTCACGTGCCGCCCGCCATCGCGCACGCACAGCACCACCGTCACGTCCTTCAACGGCGAACGCGCCGTCGGCCGCGCCCCCGCCTTCCGCGAGAACACCGCCAACGACGCGTCCCAAACCAGCCAAATCACCGCCCCAACCAGGGCCGAAATCAAGGCCAGTTCCATCCGATGCGATCAGCGTGGATCCACCACGAAGCGGCTCACCGAGCGCACGCCCTTCGCGTCCACCAATTCCACCACGTACCAGCCCTCCGGCCAATCCGCCACCGACCACGTCGTCGCGCCACCCGTCACGCGGTTGCGGAGCACCTCGCGGCCCTGAACATCAAGCACCCGCAGGTCTGCCCTGCCGGAGCCGGCCCACTGCAAGCGCACGAAATCAGCCGCCGGGTTCGGCATGAGCGAAAGGACTGCAGCGCCCTGATCCACCACGCTTGCGGCACTCGTGCAGAACTGCTCTTGGTCGACGGTGGTGAATTCCCCGCCGGTCGCCACGATGTCGCCGTCGCCATCGAGCACGGTCCAGCTGCCATTTCCGTAATCGCAGCACAGGCCATCGCCGTATGCATCGTACACCTTCAAAATGTAGCAGCCGTCTTCCAAGCACATGTCGATGAGCACTTCCTGGCCGTCCGTGCCATCTGAGTAGGGACCGCCCGAGTAGATGACTTGGCCGAGCCGCACCACTTCCCACGTCGTTTCCGAACCGTAGTCGTCGAGGATGAGGCTGAGTTGGAAGTCGAAGGTCTCGCCAGCGAAGGCGCTGAAGGTGCCTTGGACTTCGTTGTTGTTCGCGTTCTCGTCCGTGTTGCCGTTGGGGTTTTGGACCCACACGTCCACGGTGTTCGTGCCGTCGGCGACGTTCATGGCGGGCAGGTCGATGGTCTCGCTTTCGTATTGGGCCAAATTCCCCGTCCAATTGAAACTCGTGCCGCTCAAGCCGTTGTAGCTGTACCAAATCACGGCCGAAGTCAAATTCTCCGTCCCCATGTTGGTGAGCGTCATGCTCGGCGTGATGGTGCCTGCGCCGCAGAGGACGCCCTCGGGCAAGCCCGTGACGGCGGCCGACGCGTCGTAGGCGTAGCTCGTCGAACCTTCGGGCCAGCCGTCGAGCACGGTCACGTTGCCACCGGATGGATCGAGCCAGTCCCAGAGGCGGGTTGAGGCGGAGGAGCCGGCGTCCCAGCTGACGTCGAAGCGTCCGTACCAGTCCGCTTGGCCGTTGTTGACCGAGCCGCTGCAGGCCGCGAAGCCGCCGTAGAGTTGGCCGACGATGCGGTGGTTTTGGTCGAACAGGGGCGAGCCCGAGGAACCGGGTTCGGTGACGCCGTCTTCCCATTGGTTGATGTACCAAACCGCAGCACCGCCTTGGCTTTGGGCCGAGGGGCCGTCTGCATCGTGGCAGATCATCTTCAAGTCCCCGCTCGGGTGGTGGATGCCGGTGACGTTCACCGGAGGCGTGCCCGTGTTGTCCCAACCGGCGTACTGCACGTTATAGGATGCGGGGGGCACTTCGGAGAGTTCCACGAGGGCCACATCGGATCCGGCGTTGCTCGCGCGGAGAACGCCGCCGCTGATGATGTCGCTCGTCGGGCCATCGTTCCCGTTGCAGGTGGCGGACTCGTGGTTGAACAGGTAGGTCCAATTGTTCGGGTTGCCGAGGCAGTGGTTCGCCGTGAGGAAATACGGCGTGCCGTCTTGGGCCGTGTTGTTCACGAGGGCCCCGGTGCAACTGGCGGATCCTCCTGAAATGATGAGGGCGACGCTGCGCTTCTCCACTTGCCACAAGTCGCCTTCTGGGCAGTTGATGCCGATGTTGCAGTTGCCGGAATTGCCGTACGGACCGCGATCGAGGAGCTCCTCCGCGACCGCCGCGGCCCGCCGCTGGATGCTGCGGTAGCTGTGGACGATTTGGCCGATGTGGAGGTTCGCTTGGAAGGGGGCATCGAGGCGCTCGCGGTATTCGATGACGACTTGGTCGCCCAGGGTTTGGCCCAAAGCGAGGCTCCCCCACTCCTTGTTATTCCGGTGATCGAAGCTGCCGATGAAGTCCGTATGATCGGCGTTCCAAACGAACAACCGACCGCCCTTCGGCACCTCGTACGCATCGAACAGGAAGCTGATGCCGAGGGCATCCGGGCACTCCACGGCGAGGCGCCAAACGCGCTCACCGCCCTCCTGCGTCCACGTCCCGTGGGTGGCGGGGTCAATGGACACCTCGTGCTCGACCCCAAAGCGCCAGGGCGCCTCCTTGTACAGGTCGGTCACGGCGTCTTCCGCCGCGAGGGCCTCGCGGTCAATGGTGGGCATGCGCAGGACGGGCATGGCCTCGAAGGCGATGGCGTTCCAGTTGGGGGTGCCTCCGCGAGAGATTTGGGCTGAAGCCGGGGTCAAGACGGCGAGCGCGAGCAGCATGACGGCCGCTCGCATGAGTTCATTTGTTTTCATAAATCAACGGTTCGTTCCAATTTTCAAGCAGGATGACGGTGACGCCGTTGGGCGCTCCCCGCCAAGGTTTCAATTCAAACGCGTGCTCCTCTTGGATCAAGGCGCGGCACGGGTCGCCGGGGGTGCGATGCACCACGCGCAGCGGCTGCTTCGGCGGCAGGCTTTTCAACAGCGG
>CAYMHW010000058.1:0-13968 GCA_964390365.1 uncultured Comamonadaceae bacterium
CGGTTCCGGGAAGATTTGTATTACCGATTGAGCCAAGTGCCTGTGCACGTACCGCCTCTGCGCGACCGGTCGGGCGACATCCACATGTTGTTCCGCAAGTTCACCACGGACTTTTGCGAGCAATACCGCATGCCCCCGCTGCGCTTGACCCCGGACGCGGTGGAGGTGCTCGAGCACTACCCTTGGCCGGGCAACATTCGCCAATTGAAGAACACCGCCGAGCAGATGTCCATCCTCGAAGTCGAACGCACCATCGACAGCGACACGTTGCTCGGATACTTGCCGGAAACGCCGCGGTCCAGTGGGGCCCTCGCGACCACGGCTTCAGGCAGTGCCCGAGGGATGGATGAACGCGAAATCCTCTACAAGGTGCTGTTCGATATGCGGGCGGAGTTGGCGGATTTGAAGCAGCTGGTGGTCGGTCTGGCCGCGAAGTCACACCTGACCGATGAGGACGAGGCGCTCGTGGAGCGGTTGGTGCGCGGGGACCATCCGCTGCCGACGCGGTTGGCCTTGCCCGAAGCGCGCACCGATTACGATGAGGAGCAGCCAGCGGATGAAGTGGAAGAGGTGTTTTCGCTGCAGGATTCCGAGCGGGATTTGATCCGGAAGGCGCTCGAGAAGCACCGCAACCGCCGGAAAAACGCCGCTAAGGAGCTCGGCATTTCGGAGCGCACGTTGTATCGGAAGATCAAAGAGTACGGACTGAAATGAGGGGCTTCGTCATCGCATGCTTGGTGTGGGTGAGTTGCGGAATTTACTCGCCGTACGGGGCGTCCACTTCCGGGGCGAAGACCTGCAGTGTGGCTCCGTTCGACCCGGTCAGCCCGTACGTCTCTGCGTCCGCGGCCCTCACGCTTACCGAATCCCTGCGCGACCGGATTCAGCGGCAATCGACTCTCCGCTTGGTTGATGAAGGCGGTGAACTGACGTACCGCGCCGAGGTGGTGGATTGGAGCGTGGCCCCGATCAACATCCAAGGCGATGAAACGGCGGCCGCCAACCGCTTGACCATTCGCGTGGAGGTCCATTACGAAAACACGCGTGAGCCGGAATTGAGCGTGGACAAGTCGTTTTCGCGTTTCGCCGATTACACGAGCGATCAGGATTTGTCCGCGGTCGAGGATGCGCTCGTTGAAGACATTGGCGATCAGCTTTCTCAGGACATTTTCAACGCCACGTTGGGCAATTGGTAACTCCTTAATTTAGGCCAAATGAACCCCCTCTCCGCCGACCGCATCAGCGCCTTGCTCGCCGCGCCACACGACGTGACGGGTGCGGATTTGGAGGGACTGCGTGTTTGGCGCGACCGCTTTCCCTACGCCGCGGGCCTCGACATCCTGGTGGCCAAAGCGGCGGCCGAAGCCGGCTCGGTGGACCAACAAGCCGAGCTCCTGCGCGCAGCCGCCAACGCTTCGTCCCGGGACGGGCTCTTCCACTTGTTCGTTCGGCCCCGCCTCATCGAAGAAGCCATCGCGTTCGCCGATGAGGTGGAGGAGGCCGTTGACGACGCCCCGGATGAGGTGGAAACCCTCCCGGACGAGGTGGACGAACCGCCCATGGACGGGGTGCAGCGCGAAGTCTTGTTGGCGGCCATCGAAAGCAGCATCGAGCAAGATGTTCGGGAATGGGAGGGGGAGCAGCGTTCGGCCGCGACTGCGGTTCAGGGTCGGTCGGACTATTCCCAATGGCTCGCGGCCAGGGCTCGCGGCACGGGGTTTGGCTCGTCCACAGCCGCTCCGACCCCCGCACCGAAGGGTCAGGACGAGCTCATTGACGCGTTCATTGCGGCCAATCCGCGGATCGGCAGGTTGCGCGAAGTGGACGGTTCGGTGGAGGATTTGGCCCGTCAAAGCGTGCTCGAAGACGCCACGCTGGTCACCGAAACCATGGCCCGCGTTTACGCGAAACAAGGGCAAATCGGCAAGGCGCGCAAAGCTTACAAGCTCTTGGCCTTGAAATATCCAGCAAAAAGTACTTATTTTGCAGCCCAATTGAAACAGCTGGGCAAATCGACGTCCAGCGGTGAAGCATAACGACTCAAACGAACGACAATGGGTTATTTCTTGATGGTGGTCATCCTGGTGGTGTGTGTGCTGCTGGGTGCAGTGATTCTGGTCCAAAACCCGAAAGGAGGTGGATTGGCGACGGGTTTCCAAGGCGCAGGCCAAGTCGGTGGCGTCCAAAAGACCGTTGACTTCTTGGAAAAGGCAACGTGGTACTTGACCGGCGCGCTCTTCGTGCTCTGCATCGTGGCCGGCATGTTCTTCGGCAACGCAACCCAGGACGTGGGCATCGACGAATCCATCCTGCCCCAAACGACCATGCCCGCGGGCGGAACGGTCGACGGAGGCAGCTCCGCAGGCGAGTAACCGCCGCACCAGACCTGCCGCTTCATGCGGAGGAAATGTGCCAGCTTGTCAGAAGTTGGCACATTTTTTTTTGCCCCGCAGGCAAGAATGTCAGCGGGAAGGGCGGGGGCGGGATTTGGCATAGAATTCGAAAGGCGGTCTGCGTCCGCCCGAAAGCGGGGGACACGGAATCAACTCAAATCACATCCATTACACCATGTCTGTATCAATCAAACCCCTTGCGGACCGCGTTCTCGTCGAACCCGCCGCAGCTGAAGAGAAGACCGCCAGCGGAATCATCATTCCGGACACGGCGAAGGAGAAGCCCCAGCGGGGCATTGTGGTGGCCGTCGGACCGGGCAAGCCGGATGAGCCCACGACGGTGAAGGTCGGCGACAGCGTGCTCTACGGCAAGTACTCGGGTACGGAATTGGCGCACGACGGCAAGGACTACATGATCATGCGGGAGAGCGACATCCTCGCGGTGCTCTGATTGCGGTTGAACGAACAAAAAACAAAAACCAACGACCATGTCTAAAGACATTCAATTCAACACAGACGCTCGGAACGGCTTGAAGGCCGGTGTCGACGCTTTGGCCAATGCGGTGAAGGTGACCCTCGGCCCGAAAGGCCGCAACGTGGTCATCGACAAGAAGTTCGGTGCGCCCACCGTCACGAAGGATGGGGTTTCGGTAGCGAAGGAAATCGAGCTGAAGGATCCCATCCAGAACATGGGTGCTCAGATGGTCAAGGAGGTTGCGTCGAAGACCGCTGACGTGGCCGGTGACGGAACCACGACGGCAACGGTCCTCGCCCAAGCCCTCGTTTCGGAAGGCCTGCGCAACGTGGCTGCAGGCGCCAATCCGATGGACCTGAAGCGCGGCATGGACAAGGCCGCAGAGGCCATCGTCGCCCAGTTGCGCAAAATCAGCCGCGAGGTCGGTTCCGACAACTCGAAAATCGAGCAAGTGGCGACCATCTCCGCGAACAACGACTCGACCGTCGGCAAGCTCATCGCTGAAGCCATGCGCGTGGTCGGCACCGAGGGCGTCATCACCGTGGAGGAAGCGAAAGGAACGGAAACCGAGGTCCGCACGGTGGAAGGCATGCAGTTCGACCGCGGCTACCTCTCGCCCTACTTCGTGACGAACAGCGAGAAGATGGAAGCGGAGTTGGACAACCCGTACATCCTCATCTACGACAAGAAGATTTCGACGATGAAGGACTTGCTCCCGACGTTGGAGCAAACGGCCCAAACCGGTCGTCCGTTGCTCATCATCGCGGAGGACGTCGACGGCGAAGCCCTCGCAACGTTGGTGGTGAACAAGATCCGCGGCTCGCTGAAGGTGGCGGCGGTGAAGGCGCCTGGATTTGGCGACCGCCGGAAAGCCATGTTGCAAGACATCGCCATCCTCACGGGTGGACAAGTCATCTCCGAGGAGACCGGCCTCAAGCTCGAAAACGCGACGCTTGCCGACCTCGGTTCTGCTGAGAAGATCACCATCGACAAGGACAACACGACGGTGGTCAACGGTGCCGGAGCGGCGGAAGCCATCGAGGCGCGCGTGAAGGAAATCAAGGCCCAAATCGAAACCACCACGTCGGATTACGACCGCGAGAAGCTCCAAGAGCGCCTCGCGAAGTTGGCCGGTGGCGTGGCCGTCTTGTACGTCGGCGCCGCCACGGAGGTCGAGATGAAAGAGAAGAAGGACCGCGTGGACGACGCCTTGCACGCAACCCGTGCAGCCGTTGAAGAGGGCATCATCCCCGGTGGAGGCACGGCGTTCATCCGCGCCGCGCACAGCATCGAGTCGCTCGAGGGCGTCAACGAAGACGAAACCACGGGCATCCGCATCGTGTTGCGTGCGGTGGAAGAGCCGTTGCGCCAAATCGTAGCCAACGCAGGAGGCGAAGGCGCGGTCGTGGTCAATGCCGTGGCGAACGGCGAAGGCGACTTCGGCTACAACGCCCGCACGGAGGTCTACGAGAACCTCTACGAAGCCGGTGTCATCGATCCGACGAAAGTGGCGCGTGTGGCTCTGGAAAATGCCGTGTCCATCTCGGGCATGGTGTTGACCACCGAGTGCGTCATCGCCGATGTCGAGGACGATGCTCCTGCGATGGGCGGCGGTGCTGCCGGCATGGGCGGCATGGGCGGCATGATGTAAGCCGTTTCTGAACGTGAATTCAACGAAACCGCGTCCGGGCTCCGGGCGCGGTTTTTTTGTGCGCTCGACCGCTGTACTTTTGGGCTTCCCATGGGCATCCAAATTCACCACGTAACGAAGCAATTCGGCGCCCAGAAAGCGCTGAACGACCTGAGCCTCGAAGTTCCCGACGGCCAAGTGCTCGGCTTGCTCGGCCCCAACGGCGCGGGCAAGTCCACGTTGATGCGGCTCATCACTGGGTACTTGCCCCCGACGAAGGGCACGGTGCACGTGGCGGGATTCGATGTACAAGACGCGCCCGAGGAGACCCGCCGGCGCGTGGGCTACCTGCCCGAGCACACCCCGCTCCACCCGGAGATGTACGTCACGGAGTACCTGCGGTTCGTGGCGGGCATGCACCGCATTGAGCGGCCCATCGAGCGCGTGGAAGAGGTCATCGCTGAGGTGGGGTTGACCCCCGAGCGCCACAAGGAAATCGGCCAGCTGTCGAAGGGGTACCGGCAGCGCGTGGGCCTCGCGCAGGCCATGATCCACGAGCCGGAAGTGCTCATCCTCGACGAGCCCACCTCGGGCCTCGATCCGAACCAGCTCGTGGAGGTGCGCGCGTTGATTCGCCGCATCGGGGCGCAACGCACCGTCATCCTGTCCACGCACGTGATGCAGGAAGTGGAGGCGATGTGCGACCGCGTCGTGCTCATCAAGCAAGGCCAAATCGTCGGCGACGGCCCCACCTCCGAGTTCGCCTCCCAGCCCGGCGGCCTTGAGCTCGCTTTCAAAACCCTGACCGGATCTTGATGGAAGGCACCGTCTTCCGTTCGACCGGTTCGTGGTACGACGTCCGAACCGATGACGGCGAGGCGTTCGCGTGCCGGGCGAAAGGGAAGCTCCGGCTCAAGGGTGACCGCTCTACGAATCCCGTGGCCATCGGCGACCGGGTGGACTTCGCCGTGGAGGAGGACGGAACGGGCGTGGTTTCGCGGATCCATGAACGGCGCAACCGGATTGTGCGCCGTGCGGTGAATTTGGCGCGGGAGTCGCACGTGGTGGCGGCCAATGTGGATCGGGCGTTCCTCGTGGTAACGGTGGGCGAGCCGGCCACGAGCAGCGGCTTCATCGACCGGTTCTTGGTGTCGGCGGAGGCGTTTGGGGTGCCGACCACGCTGGTGTTCAACAAGGTGGATGCGGTGCTGCCGGACACGGCGGAGGCCGACCGGATGGAGGAGCTCGAGGCGAACTATGCGCTGGCGGGGTACCGGAGTGTGCGCACGTCGGCGCTGACGGGGGAGGGGGTGGAGGATTTGGCCCAACTCCTGACCGCGGGCAACAACCTCTTCTCCGGCCATTCGGGCGTCGGCAAAAGCAGCCTCATCAACCGGCTCGTTCCGGGGCTCGACCTGCGCACCTCCGAGGTGTCGGAAACCCACGGCAAGGGGAAGCACACGACGACGTTCGCGGAGATGTTCCCGCTGCCTGAACGCGCGGGCTTCATCATGGACACCCCGGGCATCAAGGGTTTCGGGCTGGTGCACTTGGAGCGGGAGACGCTGCACCACCACTTTCCGGAGCTGTTTCAGCGGCTGCCGGACTGCCGGTTCCACAACTGCCTCCACCGTTCGGAGCCCGGTTGCGCGGTGCGCGAGGCGGTCGAGCAGGGCGACATCGCGGCCGAGCGCTACTTCAACTACCTCGAGTTGTACGAGGGCTGGGACGAGCAGAACAGCTACCGCTGAACGCGTGAGACCCACAGGCCGTGGACCCAGAGGCTCGGCTTGTTGTAGGTCAACGGTTCGCCGGTGGCGGCGTCGCGCACGCTCAGGCCCATGGCGCGCAGCACCCCGTCGCCCGCGGCGCAGTCCCATTCCATGTAGGAGCCTGTGCGGCTGTGGATGTCGGCCTCGCCGGATGCCACAAGGCAGAACTTCAACGCACCGCTGACCGGTTCGGAAACCACCTCGTGCAGGGCGAATCCGGGCGGGAGCAGCGCGCCGAGCGGGGCGCGCTCGTTGCGGCTGGTGACGAGGCGGAAGGGCGGAGCGGGGGCTTGGGGCGAGAGGGCCGTGCGTTCGCCCCCGGCGAGGGGTTCGCGGTGGGCGCCGTGGTTCGCGAGGCCGCTGAAGATTTGGCCTCCACACGGATCGGCCACCACCCCGAGCACCGGCCCCTCCGGCCCGCACAACGCGATGTTCACGGCAAACCCCTCGCGATAACGCAAGAAGGCCTCCGTCCCGTCCAACGGATCCACCACCCAAAACCACCTCCAATGCCGCCGAACCTCCCACGGCACCTGCTCCCCCTCCTCGCTCAAGACGGGCAACTTCGACGCGGCCAGCTCCCGCACAATCGTGGCGTGCGACGCGTAATCCGCCTGCGAAACCGGCGAGCCATCGCCTTTCTGCTCCACGCCCAATTCGTCTTCGTGCACCGTCACCCATTCCAACAAGACACGCGACGCCGCGCGCGCGGCATCTACGGCCAAATCGCGCAACGCCGTCCAACTCATGTCCGGGTGATTTTGCATTTGCGCAAGTTAAGACCTGTTCCGTAGCTTTGCCACGACGCAGGGGTGCCACTGGATCGTCCAGTGCGCTGAGATGATACCCTTCGAACCTGACCGGGTAATCCCGGTAGGGGAGCGGACCTTCCGAGCAAGGGCTTGGAATAGGGCGGTGCACGGCACCCCCGCGTCATGAACATTCAATATGACGCGATGAAACACGTACTGGCACTGGCGCTGATGGCGCTGATCTTGGAAGCGGGGGCGCAAGTGGGCGTTCTGAAAGGGCAGGTGAAAGCGGATTCGGGCGAGCCGATGGTGGGGGCCCAGGTCTTCATCCCGGACACGCGTTTCGCGACGGTGACGGATGTGGATGGCCAGTTTACGCTGCGCGAGGTTCCGGCTGGGCAGCAGCGGGTGGAAGTGCGGGCGATGGGCTATCAGTCCCAGCAGCTGACGGTCCAAATCCCGTCCGCCCCCTTGACCTTCACCCTCCTCCCTGAACCCGATGCCGCACTGGACCTCCCGACGGCGCATTGGCGAACCGTCAACCTCGGCACGGCTTCGGTCTCCACTGACGTGGCCGGCGAACGCGTTCCCTTCACCCGCACCGCCGTTTCGTCCGAGGAGTTGCAAAAGCGGGATGCCGCTCAGGATTTGCCCTTCCTCCTCCGGTACACCCCGGCCCTCGTCGTCACCTCGGACGCGGGCGCGGGCGTCGGCTACACCGGCATGCGCATTCGGGGATCGGACGCGACCCGCATCAACGTGACCATCAACGGCGTGCCGTTGAACGACGCGGAGTCGCACCAGGTGTATTGGGTCGATTTGCCCGACCTCGGCAGCAGCGCGGACGGCATCCTCATCCAGCGCGGCGTCGGCACCAGCACCAACGGTCCGGGTGCCTTCGGGGCCACCGTCTCCGTGAACACGCTCCAACCCGAGGAAGTATCGATGGGGCGGATGGCGTTCAGCGCCGGAGCGTTCGGGACGCGCCGTGCGACCCTGCAGTGGGCCTCGGGCCTGGGCGAGCGTGGATTTTTCGCGGAAGGCCGGGCTTCGCGCATCCTTTCGGACGGCTACATGGATCGGGCGACGAGCGATTTGTCCAGCGTGCACACCAGCGCGGGCAAGCAATGGGAAACGGGACGCTTGATTTACACCGGGCTTTGGGGACACGAGCGCACGTACCAAGCGTGGTACGGCGTTCCGCTCGTGGGCCTCACCGGGGACGCCGAAGCCATCGAGGCGTGGGCCGCCAACAGCTACGAGTACGGCTACGGTTCCGATACCACCCGCATCCAGGACCTCATCGAACGCGGCCGACAGCACAACTACTACCGCTATGAAAACCAGGTGGACGACTACACCCAAATCCACCACCAGCTGCATTTCGATCAGCGCGTGGGCGCGTGGGACGTGGGGGTGGCGTTGAGCAACACCTTGGGAGCCGGCTATTACGAGCAGTTCCGTGAAGGCGATGCGCTCAGCCATTACGGCGTGGTGGACACGGCCTTTGCCACGGGCGATGTCGTGCGCCGGCGGTGGCTCGACAACCGGCTCCGCGGCGTTTCCGGCTCCATCCAGCGCGCGCACCCGCGGGGCATGCTGCAATTCGGCGGCGGCGGCTTCCGGTATGTGGGCGACCACTTCGGTCGGCTGGTTTGGGCCGAGCATGCCCCTGGGTTGGCGCCCGGCCACCGGTATTACGACGGCACCGGCACGAAGCAGGACGTGAATGCGTTCGCGCGCGGCGTCTTCACGGCCTTGTCGGGTGACTTGAAGTGGCACGGCGAGCTGCAGTGGCGTGCCGTCGATTACGTGGTGGACGGAACGGACAACGATTTGCGCGAGCTGTCGGTGGACGATGCGCTGCAGTTCTTCAATCCGAAGGTGGGGGTGGATTACCAAAACCGCCCCGGCCTCCGCACCTACGCTTCCTGGTCCGTAGGCCACCGCGAACCATCCCGCACGGATTACGTGGACAGCCCGGAAGGAACGGAAGTTCGCCCCGAACGCTTGCAGGACTGGGAGGCCGGCGTCCAATGGACCGGGGAGCAGGCCGCCCTCACGGCGAACGGCTACTTCATGGACTACCGCGACCAACTCGTGCTCACGGGCGACCTCAACGACGTCGGGTCGCCGCTGCGCACGAACGTGGCGAAGAGCTACCGCTTGGGCTTGGAGCTCGACGGGCGGTGGTCGCCGGTGAAGGGGGTGATTTGGCGGCCGAATTTGGCGTTGTCGAGGAACCGCATCCAGCAATTCGATGAGGTCATCTTCGATTACGTCGAAAACCAGCCGTACCGGCAAGTGATCCCCTACGAAGACGTTCCGATTGCCTTTTCGCCGTCAGTGGTCGCCACGAGCATCCTCGCTTGGGAAGCGTGGTCGTCGGACGAAACGTCCCTCATCGCCGAGTGGGCGTTGCGCCACGTGGGCGAGCAATTCCTCGACAACACCGGCAGCGCAGACCGCGCCCTGCCGGCTTACACGGTGAACGACTTGCGCCTCCGCTGCTCGTGGACCCGTGAGCGCGACGTGCTGTCGCTTAATGTGTTCGTGAACAACGTGTTGGGGGCGGAATACAGCGCGAACGGTTGGACGTACAGCTACCAAGTTGGCGGCCGCGATTCGCGCGTTTCCGAAGTTTACGTTTACCCGCAAGCGGGGCGTTTTCTTACGGTCGGATTGGATTGGAGCTGGCGCTGACGGGGTCCGGGAGCCAGGCCAAATCCTCGGGCTTGCGCTCAATCGCCGTGCCCACCACCGCCACGTCGGCCCCCGCAGCCCAAGCGGCCCGGATGCTCGCCGCATCGTTCAATCCCCCGCCGACGATGATCGGAGCGGCGGTGTGTTCGCGCACCTGCTCGATGGCAGCAAGTGGCACGGGATGCCCCGCGCCCGAACCGGCGTCGAGGTACATGGCGCGCAGGCCCAGCATTTCACCGGCCACAGCCGTGGCTGCGACGATGCCGGGCTTGCTCGCCGGAATGGGCAGGGAGTGGCTGATGTAGCTCGCGGTGGTCAACGGCCCGTCCCCAACGAGCAGGTAGCCGGTCGGAATCACTTCCATCCCGAGCCGCCGAATCCGCATTCCGGATTCCACGTGGCGTCCGATGAGGTAGTCCGCGTTGCGCCCGGAAATCAAGGACAAAAAAAGCACCGCATCCGCCCCCGCCACAACCTGGTCCGGACTCCCCGGAAACAACACGATGGGCCCGCTGAACCGGTCGCGAATGGCGCCCATCATGCTGCCCACGTTGCGCTGCGTCAGCAGGGACCCGCCGATGAACACGTCCGTAACGGGTGAGGCCTCCAACCGATCCAAAAACGTTCCCCAAGCGCGGCCCGTGGGCAGGTCGTCGGGATCGATCAAGCAGGCCAATCGTTTCTGCCCGTTGCGGATTTGGTCAAACCACGTCATGCACCGAAGATAACGCGAATCACTTCGCGCATCACGTCTTCCCGCAGCATTCCGTGTCCGGAGTGGATGCGGTGAAAGTGAACCGCCGGCGCGTGGAGTCGGCGTTTGAGCCGGTCCGCGTTGCTTTCCGGAATGACGCGGTCTTTCGCGCCAAAGCAGAAATCGACGCGTCCGATTTGGCCCGATTCCAAGACCGCCGACACCTGCGCAGTCGACGGCCAACACAACCGGTGCGCCCGCCACCCGTGCCACACCATGTCGCGCATCGCCTTCGTCTCCGTGTGAAACAGCGCGAATTGCACCAAATGCTTGGGCACCACGCCCCACCGGTTCAGCCGCTTCAACACCGCGTTGACCACGGGCGCCGAGCGATCCAGGCTTCGCCAAAGCCACCGCCCCACCAACGTGTGGACGGTGAGGTCGTACAGCGGCGCCTTCCGCAAGCCGTCCGGTGCCATCAGCACCACCCGGTCCCAGACCTGCGGGGCTTCAACGAGCAGCGTCAAGGCGATGCGCCCGCCGATGGAATACCCGACGAGGTCCATGTCCGTGGGGTCGCAGCCCTCCCGTTCCGCGATGCGTTGGATGAGGTCGAGCAGGGTGGCCGGAGGGAGCGCCGCATCGGAAGGGAGCGCTGCATCCACGGGGCCGCTCGCTCCATGATGGGGGAGGTGAATCGCGATGAGCCGCGCCGGATGGGGCCAGTGGCCTTGCCAAATCAGCAGGTCCTCCAGCGGCCGCGCGAATCCGTGCAACGCGATCACCGCCCGGTCGCGCGGTCCCCCGTTGGGCCCGGCATCCACCCCCACGTATTCGAGTCGCCACCCCGCGTGTTCCAACACCTGGCGCTCGGGACTGGGCTGTTCTGCAAATTCCATGGGACAAAGTTGGGGCGATTTCGCGGTGTGGAAAAGCCGTTGAAAGCGATTCGATTCCCACCCTTGGTCAACCCGGGAGTGCGTCCTAATTTTGCCGCGCAGTTGAGGTTTTGCATTTCCTGACCCAAGCCGTTCACCGGTCGATGGGGTCGGGTAAAAAAAAAATGCCCAAAGACAACCGAATCCAATCCGTCCTGCTCATCGGAAGCGGGCCGATCGTCATCGGACAAGCCTGTGAATTCGACTACTCGGGATCCCAAGCGGCCCGTTCGCTTCGGGAGGAGGGCATTGAAGTCGTTCTGATCAACTCGAATCCGGCCACCATCATGACCGATCCGGTCGTGGCGGACCACGTCTACCTCGAGCCGCTGGAGCCCGCGTCCATCGAGCGCATCCTGCAGGATCACCCGCAGATCGATGCCGTGTTGCCGACCATGGGAGGCCAAACCGCGCTCAACCTCTGTATCCAGTGCGACGAGATGGGGATTTGGGAAGAATACGGTGTGCGGATGATTGGGGTGGACATCGCGGCCATCGAAATCACGGAGAACCGCGAATCCTTCCGGAAGTTGATGGGCGAAATCGGCGTGCCGATGGCCCCGCAAACCACGGCGAAGAGCTTCCTTGAAGGCAAGGAGGTGGCGCAGCAATTCGGTTATCCGCTGTGCATTCGGGCATCGTACACGCTCGGTGGGGCAGGGGCGGCTGTCGTGCATTCGAAGGAGGACTTCGAGGAGGCGTTGACGCGCGGCTTGCATTTGTCCCCCATCCACGAGGTGATGATCGACAAAGCGGTGCTCGGCTGGAAGGAATACGAGCTGGAGCTGCTGCGCGATGCGAACGACAACGTGACCATCATTTGTTCCATCGAGAACTTCGATCCGATGGGCATCCACACGGGGGACAGCATCACCGTGGCGCCGGCGATGACGCTGAGCGACACCACGTTCCAGCGCATGCGGGACATGGCCATCAAGATGATGCGCTCCATCGGCGACTTTGCGGGCGGTTGCAACGTGCAGTTCGCGGTTTCGCCGGACGAGGCGGAGGACATCATCGCCATCGAAATCAACCCGCGCGTGAGCCGGTCGTCGGCCTTGGCGTCGAAGGCCACGGGGTATCCGATTGCGAAGGTCGCGGCGAAGTTGGCCATCGGCTACCACCTCGATGAGTTGAAGAACCAAATCACCGGCTCCACGTCCGCGATGTTTGAGCCGACGCTCGATTACGTGGTGGTGAAGGTGCCGCGTTGGAATTTCGACAAATTTGCGGGGGCGAACCGCGAGCTGGGCTTGCAGATGAAGGCCGTGGGGGAGGTGATGGCCATCGGGCGTTCCTTCCAGGAGGCGCTGCAGAAGGCTTGCCAAAGCTTGGAAGTGGGGCGGAATGGCCTGGGCGCCGATGGCAAGGAGTTGCGGAGTCAGGATGCGATTTTTGAGAGTTTGGCCCATCCCAGCTGGAACCGCCTGTTCCACATCTACGACGCCTTCAAACTGGGCATTTCCATGCGGAAGGTGCAGGAACTCACGCGCATCGACAAGTGGTTCCTCAAGCAAATCGAGGAGCTCGTCGCGCTCGAAAGCCGCATCGCCCAGCACACCCTCGAGTCGCTGCCCGCCGACCTGCTGCGCACCGCGAAACAAAAGGGCTACGCGGACCGGCAGATCGCCCACCTCGTGCGCGCCATGGAAAGTGAGGTGCACGCGCGCCGCACGGAATTGGGCATCAAGCGCGTGTTCAAGCTTGTGGACACGTGCGCCGCGGAATTCCCCGCGTTGACGCCGTACTACTATTCGACCTTTGAGGAAGAGAACGAAAGCGTGCGCACGGACAAGAAGAAGGTGGTGGTGCTCGGCAGCGGTCCCAACCGCATCGGCCAGGGCATCGAGTTCGATTACAGCTGCGTGCACGGGGTGCTCGCGGCGAGGGAGTCGGGCTACGAGACCATCATGATCAACTGCAACCCGGAGACGGTTTCTACGGATTTCGACACCGCGGACAAGCTGTACTTCGAGCCGGTGTTCTGGGAGCACATTTACGACATCATTTTGCACGAGCAGCCGGAGGGCGTCATCGTCCAGCTGGGAGGCCAAACCGCACTCAAGCTGGCCGAAAAGCTCGAGCGCTATGGCATTCCGATCATCGGCACGTCCTACCGCGCGCTCGACCTCGCCGAAGACCGCGGCAGCTTCTCGAACCTGTTGCGGGAACTCAAGGTTCCGTTCCCGGAGTTCGGCACCGTGGAAACCTCCGAGGAGGCGGTCGAAGTCAGTCGGCACCTCGGTTTCCCGCTCCTCGTTCGCCCGTCCTACGTCCTCGGCGGCCAGCGGATGAAGATCGTCATCAACGAAGAGGAACTCGAGCGCCACGTGGTCGACATCTTCCGGGACATGCCGGACAACAAGGTCCTGCTCGACCACTACCTCGACGGCGCCATCGAATGCGAGGCCGATGCCATTTGCGACGGCGAAACCGTCCGCATCATCGGCATCATGCAGCACATCGAGCCCGCCGGCATCCACTCCGGGGACAGCTACGCGGTGCTGCCGCCTTACAATTTGGGCGATTTGGTCATCACCCAAATCGAGGACTACACCCAACGCATCGCCCTGGCCCTCGAAACCGTCGGCCTCATCAACATCCAGTTCGC
>CAYMHW010000059.1:0-13917 GCA_964390365.1 uncultured Comamonadaceae bacterium
GTCGCATGGACCACACGTTCCCGGTAACGGGCACGATGGGGCTGACGAACTTGCCATGGGTCGAAATGCGGCTCGGGTGCGACGCCATGCCTGAGGGCGACAGCGCCCTTGTGCGGGTAGAGCACCACTGGGCCGCGCCGGATGCGGGGCCGGTGGCGCCGTATGTGGACGAATTGAGCGGGACGCACTTTTGGGTCGTCGATGGGATTTGGCCTGAGGAGGGGATGGTGTTGGACGCGCGGTTGCAGTACTATGGAAACGACGAAGTCGACCTGGATTTCCCGCTGTACGGGGGAACCGAAGAGGGCGCGTTCCTGGCTTGGCGGCCGGGTGCGGGCGAGCCGTGGGTGGAGTTCCCGGACTACGAATGGCAAGGGGGTT
Organism: uncultured Comamonadaceae bacterium; assembly: GCA_964390365.1. GTDB lineage: Bacteria > Bacteroidota > Bacteroidia > Flavobacteriales_D > Sanyastnellaceae > JALQTD01. The sequence continues at coordinate 382 of CAYMHW010000059.1, forward strand.
CGCTCACGAATGGGAGCGGCATTTTCAAGATCCTGAAGCTCCGAAAAGGGCAGTATGCCTTTGCGAAGGGCGATGTTTCAGTTGGGATTGAATCGCCGTTGGAGTTGGGACTTGCGGTGTTCCCGAATCCCGCTTCGGAGCGCATGACGGTTGCCCTTGAGCCGGGCGATTTGGCTGTCCAAATCTTCGACGCGCAAGGGCGAAAAGTCGCGCAGCGCACTGCCGCAGGCCCCTCCATGGAGTGGGACGTGAGCGATTGGGCGCCCGGTACGTACTTCGTCGCGGTGGGCGAGCGTTCCGCGCGGTTCGTGGTGGGGCGTTAACGGACCGGGAGTGCGGCGATGCGGCCGCGGCCGGCGAGCCAGGCCGTGGTGCCGTCGGGGGTGAAGCGGACGGTGAGGAAGGACGAGTCGGGGAGGTGGGTCCAGGTTTGGCCTCCATCCTGCGAACGATCGATGCCCGGAATCCCCACAGCCCACAACTCCTGCCCCTGCGTCCCCGGCACCGCCTGCACGCACGACCGGTAACCCGGCCCCTCCCCCGGCTGGTGCAGCGTCCACGTCTTCCCCCCATCCACCGTCCGCACCTTGTTCGCCCGGCAATCCTCCATCGCCTCCCAGTCGCCCCCGATCGCCAGCCCCGCCTCCTCGCTCCACATCGCCAGCGAGAACATCCCGGTCATCGCCCCGCCCTGCACCACCGGCGTCTCCACCACCGTCCACGACCGCCCACGATCCTCCGTCATCAACACGCGCGACGCCGCACCCCCCGTGATGCACCACGCCCGATCGCCCCGCGCCACCACGTTCGTGTTGCTCGCCGCAAACGCAGCCTCGCCCGGCAACGCCGCCGGCAACGCCTCGCACCCCACGCGCCCCCACGACCGCCCGCCATCCCGCGTCAACGCAACCGCCGCACACCCCGCGTCCGGCTCGCTCGGATCCCCAAACGCCACCCCCTCCCGCTCGTCCCAAAAGTCCACCGAATCCCAAAACACCCCCTCCCCATCCTCGCGGTAAACGACCTCCCAATCCCGCCAATTCTCCGACCGCATGAACAGCCCGGGCGAACCGACCCCGATCGCCACGGCCGCGCCCCCTGCAACGGCCACCGCCCGCACCTCCGGCCGCACCCCCTCGAACTCCAGCGTGTCCACAAACCACGTCGCGCCCGCATCAAACGTGCACCCCCACACCCCACAACTCCCCGCAAACAAAACCGTATCCCGCCCGGCCACCTCGAGCGCCCGCACGCTCACCCCCGGCAACTCCAATTCGGCCGGCCGCGGCGCACACGCCACCAACGCCAGCAACCCCCAAATCATTCGTTTCATGCCGTCAAATTACGACCCCGCCGGCACCACCACCATCGACCGCACCACCGCCTCGATCTCGCGCATGTACTCCCGCTTATCGAAGTACGGCGCATACGCATACCCCTCCACCGTCACCAGCCGCCCGCGCGACGCGTCGTAGGTCGTCAAGCTGTAAAACGGCCCGCCCATGTAATCGTTCTCCACCCGCCACAAACCGCGCAACTCCGAAGCGAACTCCCCGTTGAACGCGACCTCCTCGTATGTCGGGTGGTACCGCATTTCCGTGGTCATGAAGGACCCTGGCGTCGGCCCCTCCACGTGCCGCCGCAGCACCGCATTCCGCGCACGCAACCGCGCGCGCATCGACAGCAGCGTATCGCTCGTGTACGGCTCGAAGTAGATGAAAATGCCCTGCTGCACGTCGTGGTTGTTACCGCCTTTCATCCGCGTCATTTGGCGGTCGATCCAAACAAATTCCTCCGATTCCTGCGCAAGCTGCGCATCCCGAGGCAGGGTCAGCAGCACCCCATGCCGCTCCGCGAGGTCCCGCGCAAGCGGCTCGTTCACCGACAACGCCACCAACTCCCCAAACCGGTCCACCTCCTCGCGGTGGAAAATGCTGAGCAAGTCACCCCGGCGCTCGTGGAAGCGCCCCGCGAGTTCCGCCGCCGTTCGCCCTTTGCCCGCGACGTAGAGCTGGCCCGACGCAAAGCGGTCGCGGTAGATTTCCACGGACGGTTCCTGCGTGTCGATGCGGTCCGCGAGGTCGATGTGGATGATGTTGCGGTGGGGTTTCCAAAACCGATCGAACTCGTCGCGCGGCAGGAACACGAGGTCGAATTCCGGCTCGTACTGTGGCAGCACCGCGTACGGCACCCCGAAGATGCTGCGCAGCGTGTCGCCCAGCGCGCCGTTCCACGTGGCCTCGTCCGCAACCACCACGATTTCCCCAGAAGCGCCCACTTTTCCGGGCAACGGCATGCGCGCGCCTTCCTGGCTGCCGCAAGCGGCGAGGAACAAGAGGGCGGACAGGAGGAGGTTAAAGGGTGCTCGGATCGGCATGGATGTAGAGTTTTTGGCCCACACGGATCATCGACCCGTCCAAGCCGTTCCATTCTTTCAACTGCTTGACGCTCACGCCATGCCGGTTCGCAATCGTGCCCAGCACATCGCCGCTCTTCACGCGGTAAACGATGGGCTCCGGAATGAATTCAATTTCCGGCGTCTTCTCCGGCTCGAAGGCCAAAATCCGCTCCTCCAACGCAAGGAACGCCGGCACCAATTCCACCGGCAGGCGCAGCGGCCAATGTTCCGGCGGCCCCGGCAAAATGGACTGGCGGTACATCGGATTGAGCCGTTGCAAGGCCGATTCGGAAATGGGTAACTCGGAAGCGATTTGGTCGAACCGCATCGGCGCGTGCACGTGCACCGTGTCGATTTCCGCCAGCGCAGGCAGCGGTTCCGTCGGGTAAATGTTGTGCTCGACGTGGAAGTTCATCAGGTACGCAACCGCCATGAACGCCGGCACGTAGCCGCGGGTTTCCGAGGGGAGCCAAGGTCGAATTTCCCAGTAATCCTGCTTTCCACCACTGCGACGAATGGCCTTGTTCACATTCCCCGGGCCCGCGTTGTAAGCGGCCAAGGCCAAATACCAATCCCCATACAACCCATGCAGCTTCAGCAAATACCGGCACGCCGCATCCGTGCTGCGCTCGGGGTCCTTCCGCTCATCGATGTAGCTGTCCACCCGCAAGCCCATGGACTTGCCCGTGGCGTACATGAACTGCCACAGCCCCGTCGCCCCCGCCCGCGATCGAATCACGGGATTCAGCGCGCTCTCCACGACCGCCAAGTACTTGATCTCCAGCGGCATGTCGTACCGATCCAACGCCTCTTCAAACAGCGGGAAGTAGTGATCCTTTCGCCCGAGCATCTCGCCGAGGTGGTTGCGGCGTTTGGCCGCGTAAAACGCAATCCGCTCGTGCACCAGCGGATTCCAGGCCAAATCCAGCGGCGACTCCGCATCCAACACCTCCATCCGCCTGCGAATCGCCTCCTCATCCAACGGCGGCACATCCTCCGCATCGAACCCCCGGATGTTCCAAATCCCCGTGTCAACCGACAAGCAACTCGCATCGCTGCACCACCCGATCCACACGGTGTCCCAAGCGTACCAAGTCGTATCCGGCTCCCAGTCCGGCTCTGGGAGTTTCATTTCAAACTGAACTGAATCTTGGGCGGTTGCACCCGTCACCCCCAGCAGCAACGCCGCCCAGCCCCACAACCGCACCACTCAGTCAACTTTGCGGTCGTCCCGGTCCTCGTTGTTGGTGGCGTCCTTGAATTCCTTCACGCCCTTGCCCAAACCGCGCATCAACTCCGGGATTTTCTTTCCCCCGAACAACAGCAGAATGATCAACGCGATCAGGATGATTTGAGATGGTCCGATGGCACCCATGGCTTCAAGATTTTCGCGCAAGTTCTGAATAAAACGCGCTCCATCCGTCTGGAACCATCAGGAAAGCACTTCGAGGTTGTCGAGCAGCCGAACCCCGCCCACCTTCGCCGCCAAGACGGCAAAATAAGGACCCGGTTCACCGAGCTGCCACGGAGCAAAGGTGTCGCGTTGGACCAAATCCAAATACGCCAGCTCCACGCCCACCACCGCAGCCAACTCCTGCCGCACCGAAGTCAACGCGGCCAGCGGTTCCTCGCCTTGGGCCAACCGCTCCTTCAAGCGATGCAGTGCCTCGGGCAACGCATGCGCCGCAGCGCGCGCGCTCGAGGAAAGCCGCACATTCCGCGAACTCAAGGCCAACCCGTCCTCGTCCCGGATCAACGGACACCCGACCACCTCCACGTGCGGATGGCGTTCCGCAGCCATCGTCCGAACGACGGCCAACTGCTGCAAATCCTTCTCGCCAAAAAAGGCGCAATCAGGCAAAACCGCAGCGAACAGCCGGTCCACAATCGCCACCACCCCATCGAAGTGACCGGGACGATCTGCCGCCTCCCAACCCCGGGTCAACCGCCCCATGTCCACCGCGTTCACTCGCAAATCCCCCGCATACATCTCCGTCACGGTGGGCATGAACACCGCATCGCCCCCTGCCGCCTCGACCAAAGCCAAATCAGCGTCCGGAGTCAACGGATAACCCGAATAATCCGCCTCATCGTTGAACTGCGTCGGGTTGACAAACACACTGACTACCACGCGATCACACGCCGCCGCCGCCGCACGGATGAGCGAGGCGTGCCCCGCGTGCAACGCACCCATGGTCGGAACGAACCCCATTTTATAACCCAAAATCCGCTCCGAAGCCACCCATTCTTGAAGCTCATTTACGCCACTCAAAACGATGGGTGTTGTGGCCTGCATTCCTTGATTCATCGGGGTTTTCCTTGGATTATGGCAATTATTTCCCTACTTTTGTGGTGGTCGGTCCCGTAAGTCAAGAAAATGAGTAAATCTAGGATTCTTTACGTTTCGCAGCACGTGGTTCCTTTCCTCCCTGCGACGCAAATGAGCAGCGTCAGCCGCAATTTGCCGCAAGGCATTCACGAAAAAGGACGCGAAATCCGGGTTTTCACTCCACGATTTGGCAAAATTAATGAACGGCGGCATCAATTGCACGAAGTCATCCGGCTCTCGGGCATGAACCTCAGCGTCGACGACACCGATCACCCACTCATCATCAAGGTCGCTTCCATCCCCACTGCGCGGATGCAGGTCTACTTCATTGACAACGACAGCTATTTCAAGCGGAAGTACGTCTTGAAAGACGGCGAAGGCAAGCTGTTTGCCGACAACGACGAACGCGCCATTTTCTTCGTTCGCGGCGTGCTCGAAACCGTGAAGAAATTGGGGTGGGCTCCGGACATCATCCACTGCAACGGGTGGATGGCGAATTTGCTCCCCGTCTACTTAAAAGACGTCTACAAGGACGACCCTTACTTCGCGAACAGCAAGGTGGTCTGCAGCTTGTACGACGAAGGGTTCGAGGGCTCATTGGATCCCCGCATGGCGCACAAAATCGCACTCGACGGGGTGAAAAAAGAATCCCTCACCACCATCGAAGACCCCACCTTCAACAACTTGAACGCGTTGGCCATTGAACACGCCGATGGGTTGATTGTGGGTTCAGAAGACCTTGACCCGAAGAGCCTCGAGCTCATTGAATCCCGCGACGTGCCCACCATGCGCTACCATGGCCAGGAGGGTTACGTGGCCGATATCAACAATTTTTACGACACAATTCTCGAGGGAAAGACTGAGGCTGTCGCGGAATAACGGAACTTCGCGCCCATGTGGAAGTTCTGCGCACGCCTGACCCCGGCAGCCCTGGCCCTGATGATTGGAGGAGTGGCCACCCTCACGAGTTGCAAACGACCTGAAACGAATGTGGGTTTGGACCTGCAGTCGGCGGGGGACTTGCTTTCGGCGTACCAAACCGACACATTGAAGTTGCGGCTCACGGCCGTGCGCGAGGACAGCCTGGAAACGGACAACCTCAGCACCGCGGTGATCGGCCGCATGTGGCACCCCTTGACGGGATGGCACAAAGGCAGCTTGGCGACCCAATTGCGGTTGTCTGCGCCGGATGTGGATTTCGGGGAGAACCCCGTCATCGACAGCCTGTACTTGAGCTTGCATTACACGGGGAGCCTGTTCGGGCAACCGGTGGCCCAGCGGTTGAAGGTGCACCGGTTGACTGAGCCGGTTTTGTTGGATTCGACCTACTACAGCAACCGCGATTGGGAGATGGAGGAAGCGGATTTGGCCGACAACGCCTTCCAGCCCCTTGTGCTCGATCCAAATCGCGACGTGCTCATCGGCGAGGACACCCTCAGTCCTGAGCTGCGGATTTACCTCACGGACGAGTTTGGCCAGTCCCTGTTGGACGCGGACCCCGCTGTGTATGCTTCGAACACGGAGTGGACGGAGTTCCTCCCCGGCTTGTTCATCACGCCCACGGCCACGGGAGCAGGGGACGGCGCGGTGGGCGTTGATTTGGCGAATGGCCTGAGCGAGCTCGTCATGCACTACCACAACGACACGGACACGCTCGTCTATGAGTTCAGCATCAATGCGTTGTGCGGGAGGGCGAACCACTTCGACCACGACTGGTTGGGGGATTTGGCGCCGTTCAACCACGCGGAAAATGCGCAATTGCCGGCGAACGAAGGCTTGCACGTGTTTTCGGCGGCGGGTTCGAAGATCCTCGTGGAGTTCCCGGATTTGCTCGAATTGCGGGAGCATCCGGAATTGGCCGTTCACAAGGCCGAATTGTGGTTGCCGGTCAGCGAGGAATCGCTGGACATCGAGGCCCGCTATCCCATTCAAGACCAGTTTTTTGCCCTGACGGTGAACGCCGATGGGAATCCGGTTTCGACGCCGGACCAAAACTCCATCGGGCTCAACATCAACGGCAACTACGACGCCGACACGATGGCATACCGGTTCAACTTGTCGCAAACCGTCCAGCAAATGCTGAACGGCACGCTCGAAGACAAGCCGTTGTACCTCGTTTCCAACCGGTCGGGCATTTCGTTCCAAGGGGTGAAACTGAATGGACCCAATGATTTCGATGCTGCGGGAGACCAAGCTTACCGCAACGCACGTTTGGTCCTCACGTTCAGTCACTAACCGCGAGAACTTCCGTAACTTTTCGACATGTGTGGAATCGTCGCTTACATCGGGAACCAGCAGGCGCTGCCGATTTTGATCAATGGCTTGCAGCGTTTGGAGTACCGCGGGTACGACAGCGCTGGGGTGGCTGTTTTGGAGGAAGGGCCCTCGCTGAGGGTGGCCAAACGGAAAGGCCGCGTAGCCGACCTGCTCGAGGCCATCGGGCAGGACGTGATTGCTGGAACCATCGGCATTGGGCACACCCGATGGGCGACGCACGGACCGCCGAATGACGTGAACGCGCACCCGCACGTGAGCGGGCAACGGGATTTGGCCTTGATCCACAACGGCATCATCGAGAACTATCATGCGCTGAAGGAAAGCCTGCTGCAACGCGGCCACCAATTCGAAAGCGACACCGACACGGAAGTGCTTGCTCACCTCATCGAAGAAGTGCGGAAAACCACGGGCAAACCCCTCTTCGACGCGGTCCGCATCGCACTCAATGAAGTCCAAGGCGCCTACGCCATCGTGGTGCTCGACGAATCGAACCCCAACCAGCTCATCGCCGCTCGAAAATCCAGCCCGCTGGTCATCGGCGTCGGCAGCGATGGCGACTACTACGTGGCCTCCGACGCCACCCCCATCATCGAGTACACCGCCAACGTCGTGTACCTCGAAGACGAGGAAATCGCGCTCATCGATCGCGAAAACGGATTGCACATCCGGACCATCCACAACAACGAAGTGACGCCCGAAATCATCGAGCTGGAAATGCAGCTTGAGGCCATCGAAAAGGGCGGTTACGAACACTTCATGCTCAAGGAAATCTTCGAGCAGCCCCGTTCCATTGCGGATTCGATTCGCGGGCGATTGAATGTGAAGCAAGGCACCATCCGCATGGCCGGCATCGACGACCACTGGGAGCAGTGGCAGCAGGCCGGGCGGTTGGTCATCGTGGCGTGCGGAACGAGTTGGCACGCGGGATTGGTGGCGGAATACCTGTTCGAGGAGTTCGCGCGCATTCCCGTCGAGGTGGAATATGCCTCGGAGTTCCGGTATCGGAATCCCATCATTCGGCCGGACGACGTGGTCATTGCCATCAGCCAAAGCGGTGAAACGGCCGATACGTTGGCGGCCATCCAGCTCGCCAAGCAGCAGGGCGCTCACGTCTTCGGAGTCTGCAACGTCGTGGGATCGAGCATTTCGCGGGAGACGCATGCGGGTGCCTACACCCACGCGGGACCGGAAATCGGCGTGGCCTCGACGAAGGCGTTCACCGCGCAGGTGGCCGTGTTGACGTTGATGGCGCTGCACATCGGCCAGAAGAAGGGCACGATTCCGTCGAAGCGCTATTACCGGTTGGTGAACGAATTGGCCGCAATTCCGAAGAAGGTGGAGGCCGTCTTGGATCAGGAGCCGTTGATGCGCCAAATCGCAGCCGACTTCCACGAGTCCACGAACGCCCTGTACCTCGGGCGCGGCGTCAACTTCCCGGTGGCGCTCGAGGGCGCCCTGAAGTTGAAGGAAATCAGCTACATCCACGCGGAGGGCTACCCCGCGGCCGAAATGAAGCACGGTCCCATCGCCTTGATCGACGCGGAAATGCCCGTGGTGTTCCTCGCCACGACCGACGAGATCTACGAGAAGGCCGTGTCGAACGTGCAGGAAGTGAAGGCGCGAGGAGGGCGGTTGATTGCCGTGGTGACGGAGGGAAATCGGGATTTGGCGCAACTTGCGGAATACGTCATCTCGGTGCCCCAGTGCGACGAGGCTTTGGCCCCGCTGCTTTCGACCATTCCGTTGCAATTGCTGAGCTACCACATCGCCGTGTTGCGCGGTTGCAACGTGGACCAACCGCGGAATCTGGCGAAGAGTGTAACCGTGGAATGACCCTTCAGGTTATCCACAACGTATTCACAATGAGCGCTTTGGTTGTGATGATGAACCAAATCTGAGGTGAGAACGAACAATTTGCACGATTTTTCCGTTTCTTGCGGGCGGAATTCTAGAAACCACAATACACAGTCATGAAGAAACTCATGTTTGCACTGGCGCTGACGGCGTTGGTAACAGCAGGCGCGACCGCGCAAAAGCAAATGGGTGATGAGCACAACATCGAGGTGAGCTTTTCGCCGCTCGGAGGCAGCCCCATCGACGGGACCGTCATCAAGTACCGGAACTTCCTCGACGACAACCGGGCGTTCCGTTTGAGCTTCATGTTGAACACGGCTACGGACACGTACGTGACGGCTCAAGAAGGTGATTTCTCCGCAGAAGATCCGGTGAGCCCGCAATTGCACGACATCTACGGCAGCTCGTCGTTCGGCATCGCTCCAGGTTACGAAATCCACTTCGACGGCACGGACAACTTGTCTCCGTACTTCGCCATTGAAGGGTACTTCATGACCGGAAAGGACAGCTACGAGCAAGAGTTCTGGGGTCCGAACGACATCGACAACATTGGACAGCTGGAGAAGAACGTCACGTGGTCGTACACGACTTCGCAGGGCTTCAACGCCATCGGATTGAACTTGCTCTTCGGTGCGGACTACTACTTCACCGACATGATGTACGTCGGTTTTGAAGCCGGCCTCGGCTTCGGTTCCACGAACGTTACGAACTTCGAGTACGAAATCAGCGACTTGGTGGCTTACAACTTGAGCACCGGTGGCGCTCCCGACGACGATGCGCCGGTTTCAATCGCAGGTGACTTCGACGAATTCGACTTGTACGACGGATACCTCTCCACTTCGGAGTTGGGCAACGTCTTCCAGGGGTCGCTCCGTTTGGGCTTCCTCTTCCAATAAGCTTTCCGCACTTCGCGGTGAAAGGCGGCTCTTCGGGGCCGCCTTTTTTGTGCCCAGCTGTGGAGGCGGCTTGCGGTTGCAGTTCCTATCTTCCCGCACCATGAACCCCACCGTCACCCTGCCCGTCCTGAGCATGCTCCTCGGGGGCACGCTCTTCGAAATTGACCTCGGACGGCCGTTCGATTTGTCGCTGCCGTTGATTGCCGATCGCGAAGGGCCTTCGGCTTGGTACGTTGAACCGCTGACCATGGAGCCCGTTCGAGCCAACGGCTGGGTGGGCGCGGTGGCCGAAGGAGGAAGCGTGAACTTCCGGGACATCGCCTTCAATCCCCACGGCCACGGGACGCACACGGAATGCGTGGGCCACATCACGGAGGTCGTGCACTCGGTCAACGACGTGGAGATTCCGGCCTTTCTCGACGCCTACGTGGTGTCCCTGACGCCCGAATCCGTCGACGGCGACCTCGTGCTCCGCGCAACCGATTTGCTCAGCGCCTTGCCCGACGAACCCGTTTCCGCGGTCATCGTGCGCACCTTGCCCAACGCCGCTAACAAGCAAACCCGCAACTGGTCGAACACCAACCCGCCCTATTTCGAGGCGATCGGCCTTGCCGGGCTTGCGCAGCGCGGGGTGAAGCACCTGTTGGTCGACCTCCCCTCGGTGGACCGCGAGGAGGATGGTGGCGCGTTGGCCGGGCACCGCGCGTTTTGGCAGCTCGACAACCGGAACGCCCCGCGCATGGACGCTACAATCACCGAGTTCATTTTCGTGCCCGACGAACTCCCCGATGGGTGGTGCGCCCTCAATTTGCAAACGGCCGCGTTCGTCAACGACGCCACGCCCAGCCGACCCGTGATTTACCCCATTAAAAAGTAAACCTTCAATCCTGCCTGAATCATGAAACACCTTCATGCCGTTGCGCTCATTGCCCTGCTTGGCGCAGTGGGCTGCACCAACACCTACCGAAGCGCCAAGCTTTCCGAAAGCGAGGTGGTGCTCGACATCGCCCCCGTTCAAGTCGACATCGATGTGGACACCACCGTTACGCTCTCCGGCGTCACGGAATCCACAATCATCCTCGGTTTCATTCGCCTTGGGGAAAACAACTACGCCGTCTACCCGCACATGCAATTTGAACGCGGACCCGGACGAACGGAAAAGCAAATCGCCGTTTCGAAGGCGCTGCAAGGCACGGATTACGACGTGTTGCTGAATCCGAAGTTCATCATCCAACAACGCCGCGCTCCCTTCGTGTTGCGCACCACCTGTCAAGTCGTGGGGTACGGCGGTAAATTCATTTTCGAATGAACCGGATGAACAGGGGCTTGATTGCGGCCGGTTTGTTCGCGATCAGCGCAGCAGCAACGGCCCAAAAACTCGATGAATCGCTGTTCGCTGGCCAGAAGGGCTCGCAGTTCGATTTGAACTCGGCCTTGGGCCAGTTGTTGGCCGATTTGGACGAGCGCCGGAGCGAGCAAATGGGTTTCCAAGTGAGCTTCCAGTTCTCTTGGATGGTCGCGCCAGAGGGCTTCGACTACGACGATGGTCTGAACATCTTGATGCGCACGGCGGAGATCATGTATCCCGATTGGACGCCGAACCAGGAGGCGGATTTTGCCCAGTCGATTTACAACTCGGGGTTGTACCATCGGTTTGCGGAGGATAACCGGGCTGCGCGGCCGTGGGGGCTGCGGCTGGCGTGGGTGAGCGAGGAGTTGCTCCCGCTGAGTTTGTCCATCGGTGCAGGCCAAATGGGCATCGACTATTACATCGAAGGCCGCCTGCCCGAAGACGACGTCATCGGCCTCAACGCAAACCAGGTGCGCGCCGTGACCTTCATCCACGAGTACTACCAAAACAAGGCCGACTTCAACAACGTGTGGAATTTCCCAGACATGTCGCCCCCGCCGGCCTTCGGCGCTTACTACCTCGAAGCGGGCATCGGCAAGCGCGTGCACCCGTTGGCCTCGCTGTTCGTCCACTACCGGCAGCCGGTGAGCGTAGGAGCGCAAGTTCGCAGTGACCTCCTCGCCGAGAACACCGCGTTCGACAACCCGGTCGTCACCATCCGCGACGGCGCCGCCGCCCACTTCGGTCCCATCTTCACCATCCAGGCCCAATACCATGGGCGGTTCATGGAATGGGGCCTCGAACGCGTGGTGCGCACAACACCATCGGGATCCTGGCCCGACAACCTCATCTCCAATGGCGCCATTCCCTTCGATGGGCGGTCCCACACCGAAGTATCCGTGGGACTCCGGTTCTGAGCTCTACACCCCCTCAAAATTGCTCTGGCGAAGCGCTTGAGCACAAAAAAAGCCCCGCAGTTCGCACTGCGGGGCTTTTCATTTACCAAATCCCTCCTCAGTTCACATCCCACCAAAGCGGGGTGTTCAACTCGTCCGCACCGCCGTTCGCGGTCACGCCCGCGCTCCAAGATGCGTTGTTGAGCGTCTGCTCGTCGAGTGGGTACTGCATGCGGTGGGGAATGCCATCGCCTTGCAACACGCCGTCCGCCGGCAACTGAAGGATGCCGAAGTCGAGGCGGCGCCATTCGGCCCAGCCTTCGTAGCCCTGCATGTAGAGGGCGATCCACTTTTGGCGTCCGATTTTTTCCTTCCAATCGCCTGCAGCCGATCCGTAGGCCACGTCCGCTTGGGCGATGTAGTCCGCGATGGCCGCTTCGTCGTCGATGCCCCAGAAGTTCATGCTCAAGCCGATGGCGGCGTTGTAGTGCTCTTCTGCTGACAAGATGCTCGTCCAACCGCGCTCGGCCGCTTCCGCTGCCAAGAAGTGGGTCTGAGCCGCGTCGAAGTAGATGCCGGGGAAGTCGCCCGCGAGGATGCCTTCAGCGCGTTGGCTGACGGCGTCGTTGGGCGTCAACGCGGCATTCGCTTCGTCCAAACCGTAGACCTCACCCACGTAAGCACCGTCCGCGTTCATCGCGTAGTAAGCGCCCATGCGGGGATCGTTCAAGCTCGCCAACACGTCCACCATGGTGTTCGAAGCCGCGAAATCGTTCCGCGTCTTGTAGTCCTCGTTGATGGGGTTGTTGTTCGGAGCGCCCGCCAAGTAGTTGAACAGGGCGTTGTCCTCGTTGCCGACGATCAACATGCCGCTGCCGAGTGCTTGCTCCGCGGCCGCTTGCGCTGCCGAAGGGTTCACATCCGCCATGCGCATGGCCACGCGCAACTTGAGCGAGTTCGCAAACTTCGTCCACATGTCCATGTCTCCGCCGTAGATCTGGTCGCCCGAAGGGCCCGCACCGCCGTCCATGCCGGCCAATGCATCGTTGATCAGGGTGAGCAAGTTCGTGTAGACCGTCGCTTGGTCGTCGTAGGCGGGGGTGGTGTTCTCCACGCCCATCAGCGCTTCGCTCATCGGAATGGCGCCGTACGCATCGGTCAAGTGCTGGTAGGTCCACGCTTGGAGCAACTTCGCTACGGCGATTTGGTTCGCGTTGGAACCGAAACCGTTGAAGTCTTCCGGCGTGTCCGTGTTCAGGTCGATGATGCGCTGCAAATCGGCCAATGGACCCGCGTAGAAGTCGCGCCATGCCCCATTCGCGGTTTCCACGCGGAACTGGTAGCGGCTTTCGTTCGAGTATTGGTTCGATGACCAGTACTGCGCGAGTTGCATGCCGCGGCGGCTGCCCCAGAAGGCATCGTAGTACTCGTCCATGATCCGCTTTTGGGCAGCGGTCAGGAGGAAGCCCGGAGAAACCGCAGTCGGCTCGTTCGGGTTCGTGTTGATCTCCTCGAAGTCCTTCCGGCATCCCGTG